>JACZQL010000361.1 GCA_022545745.1 Deltaproteobacteria bacterium
AATATTCCACGGGGCGAGCCGAGCTTCGGCCTTCGCCGACCGTAGTCGGCTATGGCCGACGAAGGTCGGAGGGTCCGACCGTCGCATTCATCCATGGGCTTATCCAGCCTTCGTAGCCGTAGGCTAATACGGCGGAGTAGGCCGCCCATGGTCTTCTGCGAAGGCGGATAACGGCTAGTACCACTCTCGAATCAGCTGTCTGAGTCTGTCTGCGGGTACGATGACAGTACCCACCTCTCCGACCACTATCCCAGCAGCCAAATTGGCCAACGTCGCAGCCTCTTCGTAGGTCCCCCGGCTAGCGAGAGTCAACGCACAGGTGGCCACCACGGTGTCCCCTGCCCCCGTAACGTCGAAGACCTCCTTGGCGGCCGTGGGGAAACACCCAATGGTTCCATCGTGGCGGAACAGGCTCATTCCCTCCTGTCCCTGAGTGACAAGCACGGCGTTAGCCTGCCATTTTTTTAGCAGCAACTCGCCTGCTTTTTTCAGCGAGGCCTGGTCGTGGATCGCAATCCCCGCCGCCTCACTGGCCTCCTCCTTATTCGGGGTCACAAGGGTCACATTGCGGTATCTGCCAAAATTCTCTTTTTTCGGATCCACCACGCAGGGAATACCCCTTTTCTGAACCAATTCGCTGATGAGTCCCAAAAGCTCAGGATGAACGACTCCCTTGCCATAATCGGAAATTACGACAGCATCACATCGACTCATTTGACGGCTCACAAATTGGCGAATCTTTTGACACACCTTCTTACCGATGGCCCCATGATTTTCATAGTCCAAACGGACCAATTGTTGGTGGCGTGGGCGGGCAATCAATCGGCACTTCTGGGTGGTCATGAACCGTGGCTCTGCAAAAACTCCTGAGGTGAAGCTTCCGATGCCCTTGAGGGCGCTCAGAAGCTGCTTTCCAGATCCGTCCTTCCCCAAGACCCCACATGCGGTTACACGGCCTCCAAGTCCACGGATATTGTGGATGACATTGGCCGCCCCCCCCAGACGGTGACTCTCCGAGACCACCCGAACCACAGGAACCGGTGCCTCCGGTGAAATTCGTTCCACCTCACCCCAAATAAACCGGTCTAGCATCAGGTCTCCCACCACCAGGAGATGTTTGTGGCGGAATTTATTTACCAGGGCCAGAAGTTTTCTTCTACGGACGTTGGATGGATTCACTTCCTACGCTATCTTGAAGAAGCTCGTAATAGAATTCTTCATTCCTCTTAGCCATCAGTTCTAGGGTGAAATGCTGCTGCACGCGCTCCCTTCCCTTGATTCCCATTCTCTCTTGGACATCTCGCTGAGAAAGTAGATTCGAGATCACCCGTGCCAACGCCGGAGGATCTCCTGGCGGAACTAACAGACCCGTGATGTGGTCCTCTACCAATTCGGGAATACCTCCTACCCGACTCGCCACCACTGGCTTACCAGCGGCCATCGCCTCAATGACAGAAACCCCGAGACCCTCATAGAGAGAAGGCAGAACAAAGATATCGATGCTAGATAAAAATGCTGGGATGTCGAAGACGAAGCTCATGAAGGCCACCTCCTCTTGGAGGCCCCACTTAAGAACAAGTTGTTCTAGATAATTCCTCTCCGCACCCTCTCCAGCAAAAAGATATCGCAATCGAATTCCTTGTTCCTTTAGGAGTCTTGCCGCTTCTAGCAAAAATCGATGTCCCTTTCTCTGTTCTAGCACCGCGACTGTGCCGACAACGAGCCGTGTTGAATTTGGTTCTTCTTCGTGTTCAATTTTAAAGGGTTGGGGGTCGATACCACTATGGATCACGCGGATCTTCTCTCTGTTCACCCCCCCCTCAGCCAACAGAGCTGCAATCTTTTTCGAAATCGCAACCACTCCATCCACCTGTTTGTTGTAAAGGCGATCATTGTACCAATTCTTCTTCATCCGGTAGTCCATCCTCCGCGTCACCACATATTTGAGTCCTGGGTGAATCTGCCCCAGCCAGAAACATAGGGCATGGGCCCTCTTGGTATGAAGGTGGACAATATCATACTGCTCTTCCCTGATGAGTTTCTTCAGGCGGAAGACCGGTAACAGATCCAGGTCGTTCTTTACCTTGAGAGGGAAAGTCTTGATGCCGATCTTCTGCGCCTTTCCCCGAATGACCCCATCGGGATGACACAGGAGATGATTCTCATGCTTGTTACGGGAGAGATAGGAAAGGAGACCTGCCACCTGGGTCTGACCGCCAGCCCAATCTTTCTCGGGATCCACATGTAGAATCTTGAGTGGCCGATCAGTTCCCTCCACGTTCGCTGTTCTCCTGCTCCATCAATTCCAGTTCCTTTAGTTTAGCATATTTAAGAAAGACATAAATCGCTCCTGTTACTGCGACAAAGAATCCGGGCAGTCCATCCAGGAATGCCCTTTTTAGGACGAAGGCACGAAAGAAGCGAAAGGGAGGACGGAAGAGGTTGTCCATCCAGCGCCAGCGTTGACCCTGCCCTTTGATCTCCTCCGCCGAGGTTGTTGTGAAACGATTGACCCGATTTAAGTGATCGCCAATGTCTCGATAAGAATAATGATGCAAGGCGTGCTTTAGACGTCGCACCTTTCCCGGAACGAGGATACGCTCGTGCGGATCCTGCCCTCCCCAAGTCGCACGGTCTCTTCGAAAAACCCTGATATCATAGTCAGGGTACCAATCCCCACGCCACCACCAAATTCCCAGATAGTGAACGAGACGCGGCACGGCAAAGGCGTCACAGGAATCCCCAAAATGGATGAGGGCATGCAAAATCTCATCCCTCAATTCATCCGTTACCCTCTCATCCGCATCCACCAGGATGGCCCACTCCTGGGTGGCCTGGGAATGGGCAAAGGCCTTTTGATCCCGATAACCCGCCCAAGGTCGCTGGATCACGCGATCGGTATACTCCCGACAGATTTCCACAGTTCTATCAGTACTCATTGAGTCCACCACCACGATCTCATCGCACCATTTTAGACTTTCCAGGCAGTCCCGAATATTTTTTTCTTCATTGAAACAAACAATGAGGGCTGAAATTTTTTGTAGATTTGTGGACATAGGAGCTGGTTGCGATTCCCCTTATATTCTGCTTCACTATGACAAAAATCAACCGTAAAGGCTACGAGGGTCTAATGAGTTCACCCAACGCCACTCGGGTTCTCAATGATGAATTTTGTATCTCACAAATGAACAGCCAATGGAAAGAACTTGAAAACGCTCTCTCAAAGGTGGAGGGGATGTTGACCCTTACCGAAGGGAGGTATCTCTGCCAGCTGGCACAATCCAAACCCAGTAAAGGCGTCATCCTTGAAATCGGAAGCTTTAAGGGAAAATCTACCATATCCCTCGCATTAGGCTCCATGGCAATCAACGGGGAAAAAGTCTATGCGGTGGATCCACAC
>JACZQL010000362.1 GCA_022545745.1 Deltaproteobacteria bacterium
CACGGTGAAAACGTAGATATGCCAGACCTGAATGGTACCGCGGATGGTCAGGATACCCAGGGCGAAGGCAGGCACCAGATTCAGGAGCTGAGCGGTCATAATGAGCCTCTTCCTGTCAATGACGTCGGCCAGGACTCCGCCCACAAGTCCGAATATGATGAAGGGGAGAGACTGAAAGAATCCCGTAAGCCCCAACTTAATGGAGGAACCCGACAGTTGATAGACCTGATAGAGATTGGCCATCTGGCGCATCTGTGATGCGGTGGCCGCAAATAGTCCTGAGGTCCAGATCAGAGTAAAGTCGCGAATGAGGAGAGACGACCAGGGCCGGACGTTGACGGCTTTCCCTTGTAGATTTGTTTTGCTGCTCTCTTCCAACCCTATACTTTCATCCGAAAAGAAAATGGAGTGTAGCGGGACAGTCGAGATTCGTCAATATCATCTCGATGTTTTGGACTCCAGGTTGACAATGGCCTTTGCCTGGCGATATAAAAAACTTACTTTAATTCGAGTAGCTAAGTTGTTTAAGGCGTAAGCAGACAATTTGAAAGAGGGGACGACCGTGACGAAATGGCAGCAGATTACTGACCTGAATGATTTCAACAAGGAGTTGGAAAAGGAGTCCATGAAGGGTCTTTGGACCGCTGGAGAGGATCTCTTCATTGCGCCAAAGCCCTTCGGTCCGCCAAAGCTGTGGAAATGGTCCAAGATCAGGGAAGGATTAGACGCGGCCGCTAGGCTGATCCCCGCCAATTACATGGGGGCCCGTCGGGTCCTCGTGCTTGTCCACCCCAACATGAGCCACAGTACCAGCAACACGCTGGGGATGGCAGTGCAGTTGGTGAAGGCAGGGGAATCGGTCTATTCCCACCGGCACACGGCGGCAGCCATGCGCTTTGTCCTCGAAGGAGACAAGGGCGTTTTCACGATTACGAACGGCGAAAAGTGTGCCATGGAACGGGGAGACATGCTGATCCAACCCAACTGGGGATGGCATAACCATGTCAATGAGACTGATCGAGACGCGGTGTGGATTGACTGTCTCGATATCGGTTTGATGGGGATGTTACGGACGATGTTTCAGGAGCCCCACCCCGCGGAGGACGTGAAGCTTTTCAACAGCCCGGTAGACAACGCTGTGCGTAACCCAACTACTCTCGCGCCTCCAGGCAAGAGTGTAATGAAACTGGTGTACAAGTGGGATGAGACCTTGCCCGCTCTCCGTGAAATGCTGCCTGCAGATAAAAGTCCTTACGACGGGCGTGTGCTAGAATACCGCAATCCCAATGGCGGCCCTACCTTTCCCACCTTTTCCTGCTGGATTCAGATGCTCGAGGGAGGCGAGGGAACCCTGGAACACCGACATACCGCCAACCATCTGTACCACGCCTTCCAGGGGAGCGGTGTTACGGAAGTGGAGGGCGAGAAGGTCTCGTGGGAGGAAGGCGACTTCTTCGTGGTACCCAACTGGAGTTGGCACCGGCATGCCAATGGTTCCAGTGACAAACCCGCCATCCTTTTCTCCACAACCGACCGGCCGCTCCTGGAGGCCATTGGCGTTTACCGAGAGGAAGGGAAAGGATAGGAGAGGGTCAATGACCAAAGAAGAAAGCGCTTACAATACTCCGGACTTTATCTTCGGGGCGGCTGCGCCGGCGAATCCCGGAGAGACGTTACCGGCGAAGGTCGGTTTCGAAGCCCCCGACTTTGAGGCGCGGACCTTGGAGGGTGAGGTGGTTCGGCTGAGGGATTTTAAGGACAAGCGCCACGTAGTCATGACTACGGGCGCGGTAACGAGTCCCATGTGTGCCCACGAGATCCCGGCATTCAATCGGCTGCGGGACGAATTCGAGAAGCATGGAATCTCTTTTTTCTTTCTTTATACCAGGGAGTCCCATCCAGCCGAAAACTACCCCCACCATGCCTCCTATGAGCAAAAGGTTGCCCATGCCCGTGATCTCCAGCGCCTGGAGGACGTTCGTGTTCCCATCCTTGTGGACGACTTGGCGGGTACGATCCATCGGGCCTACGGGCCCTGGCCCAATGCGCTGTTTGTGATCCACAGAGACGGCAGGTTGGTCTATCGATGTAATATGATGAACTCACCGGAACTCCGGCAGTTCCTGGAAGACCTGAGCAACGCGGATCGCCTGGTGGCAGAAGGGATCATGGTACACACGGAGTATTCTGAACGCGTCGTGGGGCACGAAGCTGAGCAGAAGGTCCACCACCGAGTCTACGAGCGGGCGGGCCCCAAGGCCTTCGAGGACTACTGGAAGGTGCGTCCCCACTTGCGTAATCGCTGGCCATAGAACGGAAAGGAAAGACGATGAAGTATCGCTGCATATCAGCGGATTCACACCTGGAGATTAGGCCGGACCGATACACGAACCGAATCCCTGAGAAGTACCGTGATCATGCCCCTCAGGTCATCACCCTACAGGACGGCACACTTGCGGTCTTGCAGGAGGGCAAGCCCATCGAGAGACTGATCTCCAACATCGCTTGCGGCCGGCCCTACGAGGAGAGAAGACCCTTTGATCCGCTTCCCGGAGAAAACTACGAAAACTCGCCCGGAACAGGGTCCCCTGAACAGCGCCTAAAAGAACAAGATATGGACGGTGTGGATGCAGAGGTATTGTTCGCGGGCAATGTGGGCCCCAGCTATTGGCGTGGCATAAGAAACGATGATGCGTTCAGAGCAATGTTCCGCGCCTATAACGACTGGTTGGCTGAGGAATACTGCTCATCCAACCCTGATCGCCTCATTGGGGTAGGCGTCATTCCAATGACCAACGTGGATGACGCTTTGGCTGAATTGGAGCACTGCAAGAAGCTGGGTTTGAAGGCCATCGCACTGAATGCCTTTCCGTCAGGAAAACGGTTCCCGATGCCTGAAGACGATAGGTTTTGGGCCGCCGCTGTTGACATGCAGATGCCGGTAACGATTCATGTGGCGTTCGGTTTTCCCCAGCGTGGTGCGCCTCCTCCGCCTGGACCATCGTTCAACTACGCACGGAAACCCGACCCTGAGGTTGCTGAGGTAGCACAGGTAGCATGGCAAAAGAAAGTACCATCAACCGGGATTTATTCCTTCGGGGGCGATCCCCACAGCATTTTAATGTGGAGTCATTATGCCTCTAACCATAAAGGCTTGTGCCTTCAGTTCGAGAGAGCCTCCGACCCCGCCGGGTGCCAAAATGAACCCAATAGGCCTTAGTTTAGAGAATGGATCATATCGGACGCACGGGATACCTGGCTCGAAGCCTGGGACGTAGCTTAATTGTCTTATCCTCTCTGGTGGCGCCGATCTTCTTTCACAACTGTTTCAATGTCGTCCAGGCCGTTGTCTGACTATCCGGGGGGCTCGCAAGGGCGGCAGACCTTCCCCGTG
>JACZQL010000363.1 GCA_022545745.1 Deltaproteobacteria bacterium
TCCGAAGCCATCATGCACTCAGCCGAATTAGTGGAGTCGTTGCGTGAGGGCGAAAAGTACGGCATCCGCTGTGAGGGACTCTCGGTGGATTACCCTAGAGTGATTGAACATAGCCGCAATGTTGCTGACCGGCTTGCCAAAGGGGTGGAGTTCCTCCTCAAAAAAAATCGAATCAAGCTCTTTATGGGCACAGGCAGCCTTTTGGCCCCTGGTGAGGCACTGGTTCAAGGAAAAGAACAAGCAAAGATCTTGTCCCCCAAGATACTCCTGGCGGCAGGAAGCAAGGAAAGGCTACTCCCCGGACTAGAAATTGATGGTGAAACCATTGTGACCAGTCGCGAAGCGCTCATACTAAAAGAGCTTCCAAAATCTGTCTTGATCATCGGAGGAGGCGCCATCGGGGTGGAGTTCGCCTACGCCTATAAAAGCTTCGGGGCGGAGACCACCGTGGTGGAGATGATGGATCGGCTTTTGCCTGAGATGGATGAGGAGTTGGGACGCGAACTTGAGCGGGCCTTTAAAAAGAAAAAGATTCGCGTTCTCACTCAGACCAAGTATAAGGCAAATCGACGAGAGAAGGGTACCGTAACGGTGATCGTTGAAGGCAAGGACCGGAAGGAAGACTCTCTTTCTGCCGAACTGGTCCTAGTGGCCATAGGCCGAGCACCTATGATAGAGGATCTCGGATTGGAAAAGCTTCAGATCGAAACTGACAGAGGATTTATTAAAGTTGATGATCAATATCAAACGAGTTGTAAAGGAATTTATGCCGTAGGCGACGTCACAGGTCCGCCCCTACTAGCACACCTTGCCTCTGCGGAGGGGATTGCCGCCGTGGAAATGATGCTCGGACATGACAGGAAAAAAGTGGAACGGAATGAGATTCCTGCCTGCGTCTACTGCCAACCGGAGGTGGCAAGCGTCGGATTGAGCGAAAAGCAGGCCAAAGAAACAGGCCAGCAGGTCAAGGTCGGAAAATTTCAGTTTCGTGCTGCAGGCAAAGCCGTGGCCACAGACCATATTGACGGTTGGGTAAAGGTGATTGCTGGGGAAGACGGAAGGATATTGGGTGCCCAAATGATAGGTAAGGGAGTTACAGAACTGGTGGCCGAGGCCGGCCTGGCACAACACCTGGGGGGAACCGTGCGTGACATGGGCCAAACGATCCATGCCCACCCTACACTCTCAGAGGCCCTGATGGAGGCCTCCTTAGCTGCTCTGGGAGAGGGCATCAACTCCTAAGGCGCGTTGCGCCTTAGAAAATAGAAAGTAGAGAAGTAGAACAGTAGAAGGAAGGGAAATAACTAAATCTCTGCATTTTCTATTGATCCAATGTCTATTGCTCTATTGTTCTAGGGCGCGAAGCGCACTTGGACTTGACAGGGGGTTTCCAATATTTAGCATCGGTTAACTAAAGGCTGTCCAAATCGTCCATAACATTGGAGAACTTATGATAAAAGTCTCAGGTTTGCACAAGACCTATCCCGTTCAGCATGGCGACGTGCACGAGGTGCGCGCCGTCAACGGAATTAGTTTTGAAATCCCCACAGGTTCTTTCTTCAGCCTTTTAGGTCCCAGCGGCTGTGGCAAAAGCACTACGCTACGCTGCGTGGCAGGATTGGAGAGACCGGAAGCGGGAGAGATCATCATCGGAGATCAAGTGGTGTTTTCTTCCGAGAAGAAAATATTTGTCCTCCCCAACAAAAGGGACGTCGGCATGGTCTATCAGTCTTATGCCATTTGGCCTCACATGAACGTCTACGACAACGTGGCCTTTCCCTTGCAGGTCAGGTGGAAAAAGCAACCCGCAAAAGAGATCCGGGAAAAGGTGCGCGAGGGTTTAAGAATGGTAGGTTTGGAAGGCTTCGAAGAACGTCCCTCGACTCAACTGAGCGGCGGCCAACAACAGAGAGTTGCAGTAGCCAGGGCACTCGTGCAGGAGCCTAAGGCCCTTTTGATGGACGAGCCGTTGAGTAATCTTGACGCCAAGTTGCGCGAACAGATGCGCGTTGAGCTGGCAGAGCTACTCTCACGATTAAAGCTGACAACACTCTATGTAACCCATGATCAGTTGGAGGCGTTTACTCTGTCGCAGGCCATTGGTGTGATGAACGACGGTGTGATCGTACAGAAAGGTGTCCCTCTGGAGATTTATAATCGACCCACGAGCCGATTCGTCGCCGACTTTGTCGGACTGGCGAACTTCTTCAAGGGCAAAGTGGCGGGAACACCGGATCCAAAGAGACTGGCGCCAGTTGACACCTCCATAGGGAGGTTAAGCTGTATAATTCCGGATACCTTACAGGCAGGAAACGAGGTCATTGTAGCGGCCAGGCCAGAGAATATCCAGGCCAGATTGGATCGTCCCGGTTCCGATGAGAATTATATTACCGGAAAGATTGAAAGCGTTACCTTTCTCGGGGCTACCTGTGATTGTCGGGTCCTAGTTGGGGAAGAGATCATACGAGTCTGGCTCCATCCCATGTCAGGCGTGGCCAAGGATCGCCAAGTCTTTTTACGATTCCCGGCTGAGAGTTGCTCGGTCATCGGGTTGAACTGAGGAGAGCATGCACGTTTATCTGAGTTAGCTGAATTTTTAGGTCAACGAGAAAAGGAGGAATGTTATGAAGAGTTATCTATTGTCGTTCACTTTTGGCGTGGCGATTGTTTGCCTCGCACTTTCTGTGGGTTCGCCTGGCTTCGCCCAGCAAGACGTGATCGAAGGAGCGAAGAAAGAAGGAGAAGTGGTGGTTTGGGTCCATACCATGGCCAACCCCAATCAAGTCATCAAGCCTTTTGAGAAAAAATATCCCTTTCTCAAGGTTAAATTCTGGGATAGTCGATCCGCCACGATGATTGCCAGGATGATTGAAGAGGCCAAGGCCGGTAGGTATTCACCTGATGTAGTAACCTTCGGTGCCAGGAACTGGCCCGAATTACTGGAGGCAGGTTTACTCAAGGAACAGGAGTGGCCGGCCCATGTTAACAAATGGCCGTACCAACCCAAGCACGGTTACTGGCGTCTTCACGCTGCAAGCTTAAGGCTACCGACATACAATAAGCGACTTATCTCCCCCAGCGACGCCCCGAAATCATGGGAGGACCTCAAGGATCGCAAGTGGCGGGGAAAATCCGTCATGAGCACATCTGGAGGGGACTCTTTGCTTCTCTTTGGTTATCTGTGGCGAGAGAAGGGGCAAAGGGTCAATTGGGAGAAGGCCAAGGCGTACTGGGGTGAGGTGATCGATAACACGAAGCCTCGTGTCGTTCGTGGTTTCTCCGCGCCTAACGAGTTACACGCCGCCGGCGAGTTTCCGCTTTTTCTTCTGAACTCCACCAATGTGGCTCTGCGGATGATAGAAGCGGGGGCTCCCATCAGTATCGTTCCCATCAA
>JACZQL010000005.1 GCA_022545745.1 Deltaproteobacteria bacterium
GTGCTGTTCTGGTGGGGACACGCGGCGCATGACCAAGTAGCCGATGACTTGGCCCGGCGAGTCACCCAACGCGTGCTGGAAGGTATGGGACTCATCGTGCTGCATTCGGGGCATGCTTCCAAACCCTTCATGCAGTTGATGGGAACCGGATGTCAGCTCCGTTGGCGAGAAGAAGGCGAACGAGAACGGTTGTGGATCGTCGATCCGGGGCACCCCATCGTCGACGCACTTGCCTTGTGCGAATCTTCCGCGCAGCTCGTCACAACGGGAGGTGCACCACCGCTAATACGCCTGCGCAGTACGTCCATCATTTCGACCAACCGATGGGCGACGGTATGCCTGCAACGAACGATATCCCGCGCTTCCCGCTTTCTCGCGAGCGCGGCATCATCAGCGGATCGACCGGTTTGGATATGGTCAGCCAGCTCGCTAGCAGTGGTGTAGAAAAGGGGGAAACCGGCCAGATCTTCCAAGCCCGGGTAGTCTGACTCAAATGTCTGCCGTGACGTTCGATATAGGACCGCCACCGAAGCCCCCAGCGCGTCAAGCACCCACTGCATGTAGGTGGATCGAGGATCTGGCAGGACAACGCCTACCAAGACGTTTGGATCTGTCGGATCAGGTTGGTTATAGGGCATCGCATTTCTCCATGAGATTTACTTTTTGACTTTTGTCAGCTCGCCGGTGAGATAGCGCTTCATAAAATCACTCTCGTTGTCTGGCGTGAAACCGGTCGTTGCCGGCTTCCACATCCCCATACCGCCCATGCCGCCGTCCTCGGCCTTGGAAACGCGCACCAGGGTCTCCTTCGGAACGGTATTGATGGCGTGGTTGTCCGCTTCACCTCCGAAGAGGAACCCCATAAAAACTTTTTTCTTGTGGAACAGGGTATCCGTCTGATGCATCGGCATGTGCCAGTTGCGCGTGATAGATTGCTGCGAACCATATCGGAGGTTTGCCTGGTAGCCGGTGTTTGCCGATAGGGCCCGACCGTCGGGGCGTGTCTCGTGGGCCTTGACGCTCTTTTCAGTGGCGATGAATGGGGCATGCTTCATCATGACGATGTTATACGGATAGGCGTGGTTGTATTTCACGCGCAGCATACATCGCGCTACCTTGTAGAAAGGGTCGTTCGGGGTAGCGCCCAGGTAAGGGCGGTCGGCGGGGTTGGCGTCCACGTAGACGTAATCGCCATCGTTGATCCCCAGATCCCGCGCTGCCTGAGGATTGATATGAATCTGGTGCTCTCCCACAGTGGGCGCTCGCTTGTCGAGGCGATAGGGATCGCCAAAGTTGGAGTCGTAGAGCATGTGCCAATCCACGTTCGACCAGCCGCTGTGGACCCGGTGGCGCGTCTTCGGAGTAAGGCAGTAGAAACGGAAGCCCTTCTCCCAGAGAAAGTTTTTTGTCTCTTTAACCCTGCTCCAGGGCAGCTTGACGTTGCGGATAGTGCGTTCGTCCCAGTGTTCCGCGGTGAGCGGAATCCCGTAGTCCTCCGGGCGAATGTAAGGGTTTGAGCTGACGATCACGTTGGGCAAGTAGGGGGTGGCCTCCGGCCCCTCGCGATGCACGATGAAATTCTCCCCGTACTCGATCGCCTCGGGGATGTCGGCGTAGGCGTGGAGTCTCCCGGTGTCTGTGTGGAACGGCTCGGAATCGTGGATCTGCTCATAGAAGGGGATGCGGGGGTAGGTGCGGAAATTCAATAGAGCCCCCCCCGATGGGCCGTACTTGCCGGCCATGATGTCCTTGAGTTTGTAGCCGATGGTGGTCGTGCTGGTATCGAGCAGGCGCTGGATATAGACTCCGCGCTGCTTGGGTTCGGCGAACTTGAATAGATCACGAAAGCGCCTTTCCCCGGTTACATCGGCGAGCGCGTTGGCAATGCTCGCCAGGATCATCAGATCATCCTTGCTGTCGAACACCGGGGGAATGCCTCCCTTCCAGATCTGTAGGAACGGGTTCGAGCAGCTCGCCGTGATCTCGAGCCCTTCAAACTCTAGCCAGCTGTTGGCGGGCAGGGCGATGTCCGAGTACTCTATGGAGGCGGTCATCTGGATGTCGATGGCGACGATCATCTCCACTTTCGGGTTAACGTTCTTGATCATCTCGTAGGCCCACTTGGCGTTGTTGATCAGGTTAACGTTGTTGAAGATAATCGCTTTTGTCGGTGTTGGCATGTGGGTCTTGCCGGTGAAGTTCTTGCGGCCAAACTTGGGCGTGTTGAGGATCAAGGCCATATCTCCATGGTTCCAGTAGGCCGGCTCCTCGTCTTTGGCGTAGCCGCGGACCTTGACGTCTTTACCGCGCGCCGCAGGATCGAGGTTCAGGTGGAACGGGTCTTCGGCTACCCATCCCTTAAAACCCGGTCCGGTCCAAGGGGAGCCTTGGAAGATCGCTGCCTTGTAGTTTCCCGCCCAGGTCTGACAGCCGGCTCCCGGCTTACCGATGTTACCGGTTAGAATCAGCGGCAGGTAAGCTGAGCGGTTCATTTCGGTGGCGTGGAACCAGTGGTTGATTCCCTCGCCCTGATGGATGGCGGCGGGTTTTATGGTTCCGAGGTCCTGGGCAAGCTGTTCGATCAGGTTCTTGGGTGCGTGCGTTATCTCGGCAACAGTGTTCAGGTCGTAGTCCATAAGGTGGGTCTGGTAAAGCGTCCAGAGCGTTGCCACCTCGATCTCTTTGCCATCCACCAGCTTGATCCTGAACGTCCCTTTCAGAGCTGGGTCCAGCGCCTTCTCGGCCATCGTCGTGCCTACGTCGTCGCGCGTGATCGGGACTGGACCGTTCTTTATCTGGTCCCAGATCACGTAGTCACCGAGTATCCTGTGCTGCTCCGGCGTGAACCCCTGGATCTTAACCGATGGGCCATCGGGTGAGAGGTTGGACGAATAGTTAGGGAACAGCTCGTGGGCGCGCAGGCGCCTCAGCGTGTCGGTGCGAACAAGGAGCGGGAAGTCGGTGAAGCGTTTGACAAAAGTCTCATCGTACCACTTATTGTCGATCATCAGCTTGGTGACACCAAGCCAGAGTGCGGTATCGGTCTCGGGCCGGATGGGGATCCAGTAATCGGCTTTGGTCGCAGGGGGGCCGTATTCCGGGGCGATGACGACGATCTTTGCCCCTCGCTCCATGCACTCGATGAACCAGTGGGAGTCGGGAAGCTTGTTCTCGACGAGATTCTTTCCGTCCATGATGATGAGCTTGGAGAAGCGCAGGTCGTTGAAATCGCAGTCCGAAGTCTGGAGCCCGTGCACCCAAGGGTGTCCCGGCGCCTGATCTCCGTGCCAGGTGTAGTTGGACCAGTTCCTACCGGCCAGGGCATGTTCCTGGTCGACACCGCGGATCTTGGCATCGAGCAGTGCAAGCGAGTTGTTGAGCCGGTACATCCCATACTTGCCGATGACGCCGAGAAGACCCATTCCCCCGCGCATCTTGATGCAGCGGGTGCCGGCACCCTTGACGGCATCGACCATCTCAGGCTGGTAGCCCTGGGCCAAGAGCCGGTTCTTACCCGCCTTGCCGCTGTAGCGTGTCGAGATGGAGACCAGGGCTTTAGCGATATTGTGGAATGCGTCCTCCCAGGATATCTGGACGAACTCGTCCTGGCCCCTCCGGTCAAACAGGTACTTCGCCTTGTTCTCCGGGTTGAGCTCGGGGAAACCGGCATCGGCCCAGGCCTTCCATCCCTTGCGGATAATCGGGTGGCGTAGCCGATAGGGGCCGTATATCACCCGATGGAAGGTGTAGCCCTTGGCGCACTGGCGTGGGTTCCAGTTCACAGTGGCTTTATTGCCGTAAAGGTCGGCATAGTTTTGGTAGTCGTATGTGGAACCGAGCCTGGTCACGATATCGTTTCGCACGTAGGCCCGCACTCGACAGGCATGGGTGTCGTTGGGGGAGCAGACCCAGTCGAAGACACGATCGTAGCTGTACTGATCGCGGTAGATCTTCTCCCAGGCGCGATCCACAGAGCCGGCAAGGGGATTCTCATCGGGCCTGGCGGCGGCTAGGAGTCTGAGCGGCAAACCAGCGCTGAGCGCCGCGGTACCACTCCCGATGCCCATCCAACGCAGGAAGTCCCGACGTGATAAACCACTTAGCTCATGTTTCTTTTTAGTCCTCATGTTTATCCCCCGTGTGAAAGTTCAAATCAATCAAGCAGTTTAATCCGTTCAAGCCGTCAAAACCGATTTGAACGACCTGACCTGTTTGAACTGCTTGAACGAGTTTCATTTTTTATTTCGCAATTTTCAGATCCTGCCAGATGGTTACCGATTTCTTCCCATCACGATCGCCGGCGCTGCCGTTCCAGATCGCAAAGGCCACCGGGATCGTCGTGCCAGTTTGAAACTTCGCTGCGTGTTCACCGCTTGGCTTTAACGCCCGCCGGAAAACGACGCGGTAGGTACCCACCGAATAGACACCCTTGGCATTGGCATTCTGGTCGATCCTTGGCCGTGCCCGCAGTGTGCCAAATCCCTGTGCCGTGAGATCTTCGGCCGGGCTCTTCCGCTGTGGATCGGACACGATATTTCCAGCACCCCAGCCGGTGACAAAGGTCTTATCCGACTCCAGGGTCAGCGCGTTACGCATGGGTTGCTCCAGCGGTGAGCGCAACAGATTGGGATAGGAGTCGATGCCGATGTTAGGGTAGATTTTCTCCAGGTCCTGAAAGGCGGGTTCAAGATCGGCCTGGCGCTCCGATTTCCACATCCAGATGTTGACGAACTTGCCCTTCTCGCCCATGGCGAAAAAAGGGGGATCGCTGGTAAGTGAGAATTCCACTGCAGCGGCATCCCGGAAATCCTGTGGGCGGATCGCGGTGTGGTCATAGGTCTGGTCGGCCCAGACCAGAAGCAAGGCCAGCTCCTTCCCGTCATGGAGGGCTCGAACGGTCAACTCTTCTGGCCGCTGTGAGCGCCACCAGAGCGGCATGAGGTGGAGGTTTACCGGCGGGGTTAGGCGCCAGAGGTTGGAATCTGGATGATCCGGCAGTTGCTTGACGCGTGTGGCCACAATTTCAAACTTCTTCATCTCCACCCGCTCTCGCTGCTTCTCGCTTGAGAGCGATCGGACATAGTGAACGAGGTGCCAGGCGTCATCCCCATAGGCCCAATCACTCATGGGCATCGGGCTACCCGGAATTCCTGCGACGATCCGGCGGTAGAGCTCATCCGGATCCGGGCTCCCTTTGAAGACACCAGCCGTGAGATTGCGCGGAAGGATAGGGAAACCTTCCTCGTCCACCTGTTTTTGGACACCATCACCCTTACCTGTCCAACCGTGACAGGAGGCACACGCGTCTCGAAAGAGCTGTTTTGCGCGAGCCTTTGCTGCGGCGTTGTAGGGCGGTTCTGGCGGAACATCGATGATCCCTTCGCCTACGTCGCCATCAGGTCCAGGTTTTTTCTGGGCCTTGACGGTTATCGGCTTTTCTGCAAGTGACTTTACGTAGTAGACGAGGGCCCAGCGCTGTTTTTCGGGTAGATGTCCCCACGAGGGCATCGCCGATCCTGGCATGCCACGTGTGATCGTGTTGAAAAGATCCTGGTCGGTCGGAACGCGCTCCCAGGTGGATACCAGGCGGTACCTCGCAGCAACGAAATCGCGTGGCTTGGGATAGAGAAGGTAGGCTGCTGCTCCGTCCCCTCGCCCTTGAGCACCGTGGCAGGCGGCACATTGCCTGTCGTAGACTTGCTTCCCGAGATCGAGGAGTTTAGGTGATGATGGAATAGGCTTGGATTCAGCAATGCTGTTGACACCTGTAGTAAGGAGCAGGAGGGATAGCCCGGCTATAGATAAATAAATCCCTCTCATCTGGATACCTCCTAGATTAGATCAACCTACACATTTTTCATGACTCGATGTTGTACACAGAATAGTGAGACTTTCTGTGGCCTTTCAGAAATCGATTTATTCGTGATGATGCAAATCTTATGCCTTAGTCTAATCGATAAGATTTTTAATGACCTGATTAGAGAGGTTTATGGGGGGATTGGTTAACTTAGAAATTAGTTTAATGAAAAGAAGAGATTAGCGGTATTCCGAATCTAAGAAATGAATATACGGGAAAAAAGAGGGATTCAGGAAGGGATATTAGCAGCCAGTTCTTTCCCAGGTATGAGAAATCTTATGGGGATATTTTCAAATTTAAGAAAACTAATGGCCAAGAAAGCCCAAGTTGCCTAACATAAAGAGGCACTAAACACCCCTCAGCCTTTGGCCTTTTTTTTGCACTAACTGAAGGGGTATGGACCTAGAAACGCTGAAACTGTTCTGCGATGTGGTCAAGCTCAGAGGCTTTACCCAGGCAGCGGTGGCAAACTCCATCACCCAATCGGCGGTAAGCCAACGGCTTAAGGCCTTGGAGAAGAGATTTGGCATCGTTCTTATTGAGCGGCACGGCTCCCAGCTACACCTGACCAGGGCCGGAGAGGCTGTCTACAAGGGAGCCGGGCGCATTCTCACAGAGTTCAGGGAGATGGAAGAAGGCGTCAAAGAGATCAGGGGCACAGAAGGAGGCTCAGTCAGGATAGCAGCAATCTACAGTGTTGGGCTGTATGAGTTGGACCCCTTCATCAAGAGGTTTTTCAAAGAATATCCTGAAATGGATGTTCAGATCGAATACAGTAGGGCAGACAAAATTTACCAGGACGTCGTAAATGGCTCCATAGATTTGGGAATTGTTGCCTATCCTCCCCGCAAACCACAGCTCAGCTCCATTCTGCTGACCAACGACGAGTTGGTGATGATCTGTGTTCCAGACCATCCATTGGCCCAAAACAGCTCGATCAGTCTCCAACAGCTAAACTCTCAACCCTTCATAGCTTTCCACCAGGATATCCCGACGCGCAAGGCCCTTGACGAAGTATTCAAACGCCATAAGATCTCGGTTATCACCAAGGCTGAATTTGACAATATTGAGCTGATCAAGCGAGCTGTGGAGATTGGTTTGGGCATCGCTCTGGTTCCGTCAACCACAGTAAAGTCCGAGGTTGAAACAGGTGTGCTCAAGGCGTTGTCGATTGAAGAAGGCCCTCTTACTCGTCCTATTGCTATCCTTTACCGGCGCGGGAGAATCACAGGGCTGGCGGTTAAAAAGTTTATTGCCATGCTTACGGGAAAGGCTTCGTAATTTCCATGCTTAATGGAAAAGCTCATGAATGACCTATCAAAAACCTCAGAGTAACTGACGAGCTCGTTCACCAATGGTGGCAATCTTGCCCAAAAATGCGTTTCTCGATCAGCTCTGCCAAGAGTTTGATCTTATCCGGTGTGGAACATGAAGCCCTTCCATGATATTTTTCGGGAGCTATAAGGGCCAGCAGATGATCATTGTTTTGATGAATTATGGTCTCTTCCTGGAGGGTTCGTCGCACCTCAATCTTGGGTCCCTCCTCTGTGTGGAAGCCCTCAACTAGTACAATATCAACACCCCGGAGAAGTTTGATCGCTTCATCCAAACGAGTTGCTTCGTCGGTGTTTTGTATCACGGCAACTTCAGAGGGGGATACCAGAGCGACGGCCTTTGCCCCCGCCCTGCGGTGTCTCCACGAATCTTTTCCCTCATGATCCATCTGAATAGGGGAATGGGAATGATGGTGCTTGACGGTCCCCACACGGTAACCTCGCTGAGAGAGTTCAGGAATGAGCTTTTCAATCACGGTTGTCTTGCCGTTTTTTCTGGGCCCAACGACATGGATCACCTTGGGAGAGGACGGACACACAACTTTCCTCCTATTTTGAGGAAGGTAGTATCCTTGAGCGCACGGGATACAGAGTAGCTGACCATCTAATTTGATCTCACGCTTGAAGTTGATTCCCTCTCCGCATCGCTCGCAGAATCGTCGCTCGCCTCTGATTCCTGGCAGATCTTCCCTGGGGATTTGAATCTTAATAGGATGGATGCAAAGCAGGGCCTCTTCCGGCATTTTGGAGTAGGCGGTTTTCTCCGCCTCACGCCGATTAGGAATGTCGCTCACGTATGAAGAAACCAGGGACCTTGCCTCTTCTTTTGCCAGTACCCGTACGGCTCTTTGAGTTTCCAGATTGATAAAGCTGGCGGCCATCTTTCCGTAGTCAAGAAATTTTAAGGTTCTCTTTCCAAGAGAGCAGCCTGTCACCGCCTGAATGGCGTCTGTGGCGCATCGGTCAATCTCCGCATAGACGCAAAGTTTCTTGGATCCCCTGGGTTCTTCAATTCCTATCTCCCGGCAACCCGCCATGGCCATGCGAACTCCAAGGACTTGGCCTGAACAGAGATGTCCATGGAGAGAAGACGAATATTCCAACAGATTGCTTAGTGGCTGCATGTTTCTTTGCTATCCGTCTCTTTTTTTCGATTTAGAGAGAGCACCATTATGGACTTCAGCAAGACGCATACCATTTAAGAAAGTCCCATAAATGTAGAGAGGCCATGAGGATCATCAATGCGAATTTTCCAGAAATTAAGAAAATCGAGGGCTCTTTTTCCCAAATGAGCAAAAGCTCAGGTCTCAGAGTCCATTCCTATATCAAAGAAGCCTTTTAGAAGCGGGGAGGTTGCGCGGGAGGCCAGCTGGCATGGTTTGTGCCCTTTAAGCCCACGGGAGCCTGATGGTTACGAATCCTGATGGCACGGTCGAACCTGGCCAAGGATGAGTTTTGAGGGGATACGAAACCTAAGATGCAAGGAGAAAACGTCATGGCTGGACCGCTCTACCGTTTCCTGGCTTACGACAACACAGCCCTCAGCGCGTTGCTGCAAATTTCACTACAAGTGAAAACGGCTGACAAAGACGACAGATAGGACTCTTACAAGAAAGGAGTGAAAGTATCTATGCTGCATGACCACTTTGAAAAGGCCACGGAGGCCCTTAGGCATGATCACCGAATAATCGAAAGGGTTCTCGCTGTCTTGGAAAGACTCGCGGCAGAACCTCAAGTGGGTTCCTTGGAAACATGGGGAAAGGTGATCGATTTCATCCGCAACTTCGCCGATCGGTGCCATCATCTAAAGGAGGAGAAGATATTTTTCCCCGCTTTGGAAGAAAAAGGAATTCCAAGGGATGGAGGTCCCGTTGGCATAATGTTAATGGAGCATGAGGAAGGTCGCGGTTATGTAAGGGCAATGGCCGATGCCTTGGCCGGATGTGGAGAGGGACTCGGGCCTGCACGGGCAGCCCTGGTTTATAATGCGAGGGCCTACCTTCAGCTCCTCCAGGGGCACATCCAGAAGGAGGATGACGTCCTTTTTCAGATGGCGGATGACGCTCTGACACTGGAGGATCAGAAACAACTGCTCCAGGAATTTGAGGAGTACGAGTTGAAAGAAATAGGAACAGGAGTCCACGAAAAATACCTTAAGATTGCGCAAGAGTTGGAGAGTTCTAACCATTAAGTATCGCGGAGCCCCGTAAAACCCTTTTTTTAGACCGTTAGCCACTTGACTCGGACTCCATAATGGATTTAACAAGCATCCGTCCACTGTTTTGGGGGACAGTAAATGAAGTTTCGGTATCAACGATGGATGATCAAAACATCCCTCATCTACCTATTCGTGGGTGTTTTGATGGGCCTTCTCATGTTTCTGGCTCACCGCTTCCCTGCCTTAGGCTGGATCTCCCGTTGGAGAACAGTCCACGTTCACCTGCTCATGGTGGGATCGGTTATTCAGATGATTATGGGTGTTGCCCTCTGGATGTTTCCCAGAAGAGTAGAGACTCCCCGCTGGACCACGGAGCAAGAGGGGATGACCCTCTATATCGCTTTCAACGCAGGCATGGTGGTCCGAAGCCTCTTCGAGCCCTTCTGGTCCTTGGGAGATCTTCCTTACTTTCTGGCCCTGAGTGGTATAGTTTTACAGATTTTGAGTTTCCTGTACTTCTTGTACCTGATATTTCAGCGAATTCGATCTCCTAGTGCCTGAATATCACTGGAACAGGGATATGAAACTTGCCGGGATTTTATCGGGATTGAAATGAGGAGAATAACCAAATATAAAAAAAGGCAGTGAAAAGAGAAACCCCATCTAAAATCTCCTTCGACCCATTTGAAAGGTTCGCCGAGATCGAGCGGCTTGTGTCTAAGGTCTATTTTCGGTTCTCCCATCTCTTTCTCCATCGTCCCGAGCTGAGGGATTTCTGGTGGCAAATGGCCATAGATGAAGAACAGCACGCCTGTATCCTTTTGGCCTGCAAGGCGATCGTTGAGAACTTCTATGATGAATCCGTCGATCCTGAAATACCCAAAGAAAAGGCCGACCAGCTTAAGGAGCAGATCAGCTCCTACCTGAATAAGGGGACCCCTTCAATCACCATCGAGGAAGCCTTTAAAATAGCCCTGGAGATGGAGACCTCCGAGGTTGATGCCATCTATAGCAGGCTCCTGCAATCATGTGGTCCGAAGGTAGCCAAGACATTGGAGAATGTCGGTGTCCCTGCCAGTATCCAAAGGCACAAACTTAAGTCCGCCCTGCTCCGTTTTACCGAGGATCCGGAACTTCACGCCGCGGCAGAGAATCTATAGTCCTGCCATTCCGGAACGCAGACACTCTGTGGCTTGTCATACCTCCCAAGGATGGATTATAAGTGAATTGGAACATGGCACGGATTCTAATTGCTGACCCGGATACTTCCTTTCGAGAGCACATCTGCGAGAGTCTCGGCAAAAATGGGTACGACGTTGAAGGGGTGGAGGAGGGCGAAGCAGCCCTTGAAGCTCTCAAGAAGTACGACTGGGATCTCATCTTGAGTGAGGTTGATCTTCCGAGCGTTAGCGGTCTCGATCTTTTGCAACAGGCCCAGGCCCTTTCTCCTCGGACCCTGGTCCTTCTCATTTCAGGCCGGCCATCCCTTGAGAGCGCTGTCGGGGCTATCCGCCACGGGGCTCAGGACTATTTGCTTAAGCCGATCTCGACCAAAGAGGTCGTGGGTCGGATCCTCCAACTCATGGAGCGCCGGCATCAGGCCGAGGAGATTCAATCTCTCAGACGCCGCGAGGTTCAGGAATATAACTTTGACGGAATTATTGGCAAGAGCAAGACGCTGAGAAAGATCCTGGAGGTGGTTGAGAAGGTGGGGCCGACGCAAGCTACGATCCTCATCTCCGGGGATAGCGGTACCGGTAAGGAACTCATTGCCCGCGCCATTCATGGTCATAGCAACTGCAAGAATGGGTTGTTTCTCCCGGTCAACTGCGGGGCCTTGCCGGATACTCTCCTGGAAAGCCTGCTCTTTGGCCATCTGAAGGGATCCTTTACCGGGGCCTTTGCCAATCAAGAGGGGCTCTTTGATAAGGCCCGAGGAGGGACCATCTTCCTCGATGAAATCGGGGAGATCCCGCAGCACCTCCAGGTCAAGCTCTTGAGGGCCCTGGAATCTAAGGAGATCCTCCCTATTGGTAGCACCACACCTCGGAGGATAGATGTCCGTATATTAGCGGCAACCAACCGCGACCTGCTTAAGGAGATGGAGGAAGGCAGGTTTCGCGAAGACCTCTATTTTCGATTGAATGTCATGGAGATCCACATTCCCCCATTGAGGGAAAGACCTGAGGACATACCCCTACTTGTCGAGCACCTGATTCAGAAGCATAACCCCGAGCTGAAAAAGAGTTTCAAAGGGGCGGAGGGGGCGGTCATCCGGCTCCTCATGTCACAGCCATGGAAGGGTAATGTGCGTGAACTGGAAAATGTAATCGAGCACACCATGATTCTGTCCGAGGGTGATTGGATCACGGTTAAGGATCTACCCTTGTCCATCACCGGGGAAAGGGGTGCAATCCCGCCCTATACGCATGACCTCAAGGAGGCGCTAAGGCAATTCGAAAAGCAACATATCCGGCGGATTCTAGAGCAGGTTAATGAGGACCGTAAAGAAGCGGCCCACCTTTTGGGAATCAGTCTTTCCTCTCTTTATCGGAAGATCGAGGAATTTGGGATCCCGTAATTAGTTCTTTTCCAGAGCATCAG
>JACZQL010000364.1 GCA_022545745.1 Deltaproteobacteria bacterium
GAGAGGGATGGAGCGGATGGTTTTGAGGTTAAGAGAGATGTCTTCCCCGTTGATGCCATCGCCCCGGGTGGAGCCAACCGTGAAGTGTCCGTTTTCATAGACCAGTTCTACGGCGACGCCGTCGATCTTTGGCTCCACGACATATTGGATCGGCTGAGAGCTTTTGAGAAAACGACGTATTCTTTCCTCAAATTCCTTCATCTCTTCTTGGTTGGTGGCGTTGTTGAGGGAAAGCATCGGGATGTTGTGGTGGACCGTGGTAAATTTTTCCAGCGGCGGGGCCCCGACCTTTTGCGTGGGAGAATCCGGTGAGGCGAATTCAGGATGGGCCTTTTCCAGATCCAGCAACCGACGAAAGAGACGGTCGTATTCGGCGTCACTGATAACCGGATTGTCCAGGACGTAGTAATGGTAGTTATGTTTCTCTAGCTGCTCGCGCAGGTTGAGGACTTCGCGCTTGGTTTCTTCTCGAGACGACGCCATTGGTATTAATAATGCCCGCGGCAGTCAGCTGTGAAAAATGCGTGAGACTGTCCAAAAAAAGTTAGCATAAATGGACAGGCAGTTGAAATCATGATTGGCTACCACAACGCACGAAGCAAATCCAGCTGGCAGTGAGCAGCAATTCAGTAGGCAGATAGCAGTGGGCACTAGGCAGCAAGAAAGCAAATACAAGAAAGCAGTTGGCAAAAAACAGACATCAGCAAGCAGCAAGAAATCAACCCCTCTGCCTGAATTTTCTAAATTCAGACTTGCGTACGGCATACTGCTATCTGCCTACTAGTTTCCCTTGGAGTCTTGGCGCGAAACACATTGTTGCAGTCGTTCTGTTGAACATTTGATAGGGCCTAATTACCTTTGACTGTTGACCCTCTTAAGCGCTGCCGTGAGCCTTGGGTGGAGTTTTAGTTTCTTCAGATGCTTTTTGATCTCCAGAGGCGTAAGTGGTCCCTTCTCAGTGATGAGTGCCGTTAGATAGGATAAGGGTGTGATGTCGAAATAGCGATTGATAATTTTCAGTCCTCTAGGGGGATGAGCCAGGATCTCCTCCGGGGGCTTATCCTGAATCGCCTTGTCAATAGGATAGTTCGAAGGGAGAAACTTTTCACTTCCGGCCAATGCATAAAAAGGAACGGAGCAGTGTTTGGCCACGATGGCCAGACAGAGGGTCCCTGACTTGTTAGTAAGCCCGCGCAGAGAAACAGAATCAGCACCGACCAGGGCCAAACTCACCCTTCTTTTGCTCTCAGGGGGGGCTGTCATAAGGGACAGGGCCAGGGCGTCGGTTGTTAGGGATGTGGGGATTCCGTGTGTCGCTAGACGGCGTGCCAGGAGGGTGCCTTCGCCGGCGGGGCGGGATTCGCTACAGATGACGGAAAATCGTTTCCCTTTCTTCCAACAGTGGAAAAGGGCTTCCGTGACCGAGCGGCTTGAAGAGTAAATTAGAATGGTGTCCTTTGTCCTGACCCGACGGAAGAGGTGGGCTGAAATGCTCCGATTGTGTTCTTTCATTTCACGGATATAGGTTTCTGTGGCGCGTTGGAGGTCCTTTGCCGCGGCAGACCCATCGGGGGCTTTATTGAGATCGGAAAGGATTCTATTGAACAGGTTAAAGAGAGACGCCATGGCAGGCTGGGCGCGGAGAAGTTTGCTGCCGATTTCGAGCACATCCCTGCGCAATTCCTCTGATGGGGAGTGTTTCTTCTCTTGCAGGAGTCGCAGGACAAGGCGACCTGCCTTGGTGGTTAGGTCCTGTGATCCGGAGAGGTTGTCGTGGATGATCTCTTGGGTCAGCGATTCAATGCTCATAAATACGCAAAATAGCTTTAATGGTAAGAAGATTGGTCATCCCTAACAGCTCACTCAGCACGTATCATAGCCATTGAGGGAGTCGCAATGGAAGGGTTCATCCGGTTTGTCGAGTCACGGCCTACTACCCTGCAGGGATGATACCCCAAGACCACGGGCATAAGTTCGTGGTACGGGGTTTGCTTCTCAAAGAGCGTTGACCCTCCTTTAGCAGTGTGTTAACTAGTTAATTATATGGGTTTTCTGACGATTCTTACTTTTTTGTGGCTTGCCCTTTTTTCAGGCTGTACACCTTCCGTTTCAGCTCCCAAAGGGACGCTGGGGGAAACGGTTGGGGAGCAGCCGGCCCCCTTTGCTGGGAAAGAAAAGACCGAAGTCCCGGTGACCGCCAAGGCGCATGCCCATTTTATCCAGGGCCAACTTTTCCTCACAGAGGGAAATTTGTCCGGAGCCGTCAGGGAATATGAGTCAGCAATCCAGGCCGATCCGTCAAATGCCTTTTTGCGGCTCCGCTTGGCCTCCCTCTACCTGCGGCAGGGACAGCTGGATGGCGCCTTAGAGGAGGCGGAAAAGGCGGCGCGGCTGGATCCAGAAGAATTACAAAGCCATCAGCTTTTAGCGGGTCTCTATACCTCCACAGGGCAGGACGCCAGGGGTATTGAAGAGTATGAAAAGGTTCTCCAGTTAGATCCCAAAAATCAGGAGGCCCTTCTCTATCTCGGGGCGCTCCATCTCAAGGGGAAAGATTTCGAGCAGGCCGCCAAATATCTCGAGCAACTCATCGCCCTCAATTCCTCGTCGGTTCTTGGATATTACTATCTGGGGAGGGTCCAGGTCGAGACCAAAAAGTTGCCGGACGCAGAGGAAAGCTACCGCAAGGCACTTGAATTGCATCCCAAGTCCGAGGCCGTGCTGATGGACCTTGCTTTGATATATGAGCTGCAGGGGAAGAAGGAAGAGGCCATCCGGACCTATCAATCTCTTCTCAGTGCTCGTCCCAAAAATGAGTGGGCGAGAAAAAGGCTGGGTGAGATTTACGTGGGACAGAACAAACTGGACGAGGCCCTGGAGCAATTCCAAAGGTTACAGGTGGAGGAAGCTGACCCCAGTAAGACAAGGACCAAGATCGGCCTCATTTATTATGGGCGGCGTGATTTTGCCAGGGCATCCACTGAGTTCAACCTAGTCTTGGCTGGTAACCCTGACAACCATCGGGTCCGTTATTTTCTTGGTGCTAGCTACGCCCAGATGAGGGATGATGAAAGGGCCATAGAGGAATTGAATCGTATCCCGGAAGAAAGCGAGTACTTTTCCGAATCTCGTATCCAGCTTGCCTCCCTCTACGACCGTAACAAAGAATTTTCCAAGGCCATAGAATCGGTTCAGGCAGCGTTAAGAAAGCAGAAAGGCGAAAACCGCAAGGAGCTTCTCAACCTCTTGTCATCGCTTTACCATAAGGCGAAAGATTACCCGATGGCCATCCAAACATTACAAGAGATCCTTGATCTTGATCCCAAAAGCGATCAGGCCCACTTCCGGCTGGGGGCCCTCTACGATGAGAGCAAGAACAAAGACAAG
>JACZQL010000006.1 GCA_022545745.1 Deltaproteobacteria bacterium
CAACAAAAGATTGGCCTGGTCTCTATGACCCCATTATCTTCCTCTCTCCTCCTTGATCATCTGTAATACCTGATCGGTTGTGCGGACGCGGGACATGCGCGGAAAGATTAGCTCCATCAGTGTGTCGTGGGCGCGTTGGTCGTGAGAGGTAGCGCAGGCGTCACTTGCGACGATTATATTGTAGTCCATGTCCCTGCCGGAGAAGACCGTGGATGCCACTCCCACGTCGGTAGACCCTCCGGAAATGATGACCGTGTCGATGCCGCGTGTGCGTAGGGACAAATCCAGAGAGGTCTGGTAGAAGGCGCTCCAGCGAAATTTGGGGATGTAGTAGTCATCGGGTTGAGGGTCAAGCTCAGGGATGACATCCGAGCTGGGATCGCCACCGGTGACATGCATTCTGCCCTTCGTCACCACTCCGTCGGGCCATGGATTCAGGGAATTGTTGGTGTCGGTGAGAATTAAGGCTGACGTAGCAAGATCTGCGCGATGGTTGCCCTTAGCGAAGAAAATTGGAATCCCGGCCTCGCGCCCCGCTTTCATGAGACGCACAGCATTATCCACCATCAGCTTTTTTTTTGCCTTGGCAGCTCCTTCGGCCGTGGAGGAGTAGCCTTTCAGGAGATCAAAAAAGAGGATAGCTGTCTTTTTTATTTCAATTTCACCGAGGGTCATTTGTTCTTTGTCTCCTTAGCTAACGGATTTTCAGTCCTCGTCTTTCCTTCTCTTGGGTCACTCGCCACCCTCCGTCGCTATACCATTCGATTTGGCGAAACAACCCATTAAGGATATGAACATCCTTCTCCTCCAGGCCGGCTCGGCCTAGGATGCGACGTATGGCTAGCAAGATGTGTTCGGGGTTCTGTGAATCCAGAAAGCCGATCTTTAGGAGAGAGCGTCTCATTATGTCAAAGAGGCGCTCGATGCTTTCCGCGGGGGCTCGGGAGATTGCCTCCCGCGGGGATCTTTTCAATGAGGCCAGGAATATTTCGTAGAGGCACACCATGACCGCTTGGGCCACATTCAGGGAAGCATAGTCCTGGTTTGTAGGGATTGTGATGAGCCATTGGCAGTATTTGAGATCACGGTTGCTCAGGCCATGATCTTCCGGGCCGAAGACGAGAGCGACCTGGCGTGAATCGGTGCGGATTGTAGAGACGATTTTGGGCGCAACTTCCCGGGGCAAACGGCTGTGACTGCGGTAAAGCCCGCTTCGACAAGTGGTTCCAACCACCAAACCGCAATCGGCTACTGCCTCGCGCAGTGTGTCGAATCTCCTCGCCCCCTGGAGTATCTCTCTGGCATGCACGGCCATTGCCCTGGCAGAAAAGCTGTGGATTCGCCCCTCACCGACAATGGCCAGATCTTTGAGTCCGCTGTTCATCATGGCCCGTGCGACGGAGCCGATATTTCCTGAGCCTTTGGGTTTAACGAGAACAATGCGGAGGTTCTTTAACATATTCTTACCGTCAGCTATCAGCGTTCAGCAATTGGCGGTCAGTCTCGAACACCCATCTACCCCATTCCGAACGGACATAACCTGTTTCGTAGAATCACGTCACGGTTATGCTGGTCGAACTCCGTCCTGTAAGCAAAGTCGCGGTGCATAATGGAAGAGGAATCGTTGGTATGTTCAGCGCCGAAGATGTGGCCCATTTCATGGATCAGTGCCAAAACGTCCCATTCAATCTCGGAGTCTGGTCCCGGGTATAGGAACGGAGAGGAAACGGAAGTCACCATATAATTTCCTAACCCCAGATGGCAGTTGCCAATGCGATCCACTCTTGCCCTGCCATCCACATAGATATTCACGTTCTCCCCGGTAAAGCCGATGATGAGATCGTAATTTCCCGCCCTACCTTTTAAAGGGACCTCCTCTTTCAGCCTGGTGAGCAAAAGACGCGTTGAGGTGACCCCTGCCACCGATGGCCACGGGGCAATTTTATCCACGACGAAACGAACCCCGAACTCCCTTTCAAAATAGTCTGATGCCGCCTCGACCAGCCCCTCTACCGTTTGCGTCCAGCGGGGGTCTTCCCTGAGTTTGAGATCCCCCAGGGCCTTAACCCGCACGATCCTCAACCGAACCGGTGGAGGTGCCTCTATTAGGGCGCAGCCGGAAGCCAGCAGAAGACTACCGATGGAGCAGGCTATCCGTTGGGGCGTAATCATCGGTAAGTACAGGCACGTCGTCGGTGGGCATTCTGGCCTCGTAGTATGTGGCGTTGATCTCCTCAATGGGCTCAGGGAACAGATCGCCTCCCAGAGAGGCAGCCCTCTTCACTATTTCACGGATATCTAATCGCTCTTTATTCTTGCTGGCTATAATGATGACGTTCTGTAACGTCTCGATGCTCGATTCGTCAGCACCGTTGGTCGCAAAGACGTAAATCTGAGGAAAGATTTTTCGCAGGGTCTTGATCAGGGAACGGACGATCTTGCTCCTCGACCCGATAATGGCCCCAATGACGTTAATCACCGTGACCCCATTTGTGGTGAGCTTTTGGTCTGCCATCTGAAAAAATTCTTGCGTGGTGAGGTGAAAAGGAATGGAATCGGCATGGTAGGCATCCAGCAGGATCAAGTCGTAGCGTTTTGGTGTCCGCCTCAAATAGAGACGGCCGTCCTGAGCGTGAACCCGGAGGTTCTTTCCTTCCTGGACATAGAAGTATCTCTTTGCCACCTCAATAACCTCCGGGTCGATCTCGGCCACATCGATCTCCATCGTCGGAAACTTCTTCTGGTATATCTTTGAAATCGAGCCCCCTCCCAGTCCGATGATCAGCACCTTTCTCGTGTCCGGCCTCAAGGTCAATCCAAGTGAGAGAAAGCGTGAGTATCGAAGCCTCAGGAAAGTCGGGTCGTCCAAATTCATAGAGCTCTGCAAGGTGCGGTTAAAGTAGAGGTAGCGGGCCTTATTGTCCTCTTCGACGCGGATGCGATGATAAAAGGAGTCCTTCACAAAGATAGTCTTGGCCCTCGCCCATCCTGTGAAGGCCAGGAATCCGGAAAAAGCCACCAGCGAGAAGATGGTGAGCGTGCGCCAGGTATGGTGCAGGTTGGCTAAGGGCCACGAGAGAGCGCAGAGAAACATGAGTATTATCCCTAGAGAATGGATGATGTTGCTTACCCCGATAAGCGGTATGAGGTAAAAGGCGGTAAGCAGTGTCCCCATGATACTACCACAGGTCGATAGCGCATAGAGGGTTCCGGCAGTGCTCCCAACCTTGGATAAACTCGTGACGCTTAAGCGGACGGCGTAAGGAGAGACTGTGCCCAAGAAGACGCTCGGGGGCAAAAAGTAGATGGTACTGGCGACAAGAGGGCCCAGCCTGATTCCTAGATCGGCATTTGCAATCCAATGATTAACCGGCGGATAAACGAAGGGGAGAAAGAAGATCACTACCCCCGGGATGAGGAGCAGTGTTAGAAGTCCTCCAAAAGAGGGACTGCGGGCAGACAGCCAACCGCCCCAGTAATAGCCCAGGCTCAAGGCAGCCAAGACCACAGAAATTAGGCTTCCCCAGACAAATATGGAGTTACCGAAATACGGGGCAAGGACCCTGCTCCCGACAATCTCGAGACCCATGAGGACTGCACCGCTGACAAAAACGATGATATAGAGCAACGGGCGGATCATCTATTTTCTGTCTCAGCGAATTTCCGGTTACATTTCCCAGTCTTCATATTCTTCCTCTTCCGCTAAGTATACCGGCTCCAGCAGCTTTTCAGGTAATCCGTCGATGAACTGGGATGGGCGAGAAAGGACTGCGCCCGAGGAACGATCAAAGAAATTGATCGGGTAGGTAATAAAAAGGTTCTCCTTTGCCCGTGTCGCTGCAACATAAAGGAGCCTTCTTTCCTCTTCCAGATCCTCCTCTGTATGGATGTTATAAAACGAAGGGAACCTTCCCTCCAATGCCCATATGATAAAGACCGAATGCCACTCGAGCCCTTTAGCCGAGTGGATAGTGGATAGAACCAGAGGGCCTTCATCCGGATCAACCGCCAGCACCCCATCAACGCTATCCGTGGGCGGCTCCAGAGCCATATCGCTGAGCAGTCGTTCCAAGCTCCTGTAACGCTCGGTTATCTCCAGCAAATGTTCTAGGTCCCTTATCCGTTTTGGGTAGTCATCTGAATATTTGCGCTTCAGCAAGGGGAGATAGTACTGCATAAAATACTGAGCCTGCTCTGCCGGACGAGCCCTCTCCGAGCTGGCCTCTAAAACCTGTGCTAGGGTTCTCAAACCCAGTGCGACCTTGCCCTTTGCCTTGTAAGACCGCAGCCTCTCCCAGGGGACACTTCCCTCGTGCACCCAGCGGATGACCTTTTGACTCAGCTGCGGGCCGACTCCATCCAAAAGCGATAGGGCCCGACCCCAGGAAACGGTGTCCTGCGGATTGGATGAAATTCTGAGGTGGGCAAGGAGATCTTTGATATGGGCGGACTCCATGAACTTGAATCCACCCCGCTTCACAAAAGGGATGTCGCAGCGTCCCAGCTCGATCTCCAAGTCAAACGAATGAAAGCTGGAACGGAACAATACCGCAATTTCCCACAGCGGCACGCCTTCTTCCCTCAGTTCTAGCACCTTCTGGCGCACGAAGCGGGATTGCATCTGCTCATTTTCGGCTTGCACCAACAGTGGGCTATCTCCATGCCCCTTACGGGTAAAGAGATTTTTCTCGTATCTCTCCTTTGCCCGGTGAATGATTTCATTGGTGAGGTTCAAGATGGGTTGCGTGCTGCGGTAGTTTTCCTCTAGGAAGATGAGTCTGGTCCCCGGAAAATCTTTCGGGAAATCCATGATGTTACGGAAATTTGCCCCGCGAAATGAGTAAATGCTCTGTGCATCGTCACCCACTACCATGACATTGTCGTGCGTGGCAGCTAAAAGGCGGATGATCTGGGCCTGGAGGCGATTCGTATCCTGGTACTCGTCGACCAGGATATAGCGATAACGCTCGGAGAGACTGCACCGCACCTCCTCATGACCGGCCAGGAGATCCTTGAGTTGAATCAGAAGGTCGTCGTAATCGAGCAAGGCCCTTTCCTTCTTATACTCCACATAACGTTCGTAAAGGCGCAGCAGGTCCTCGAGCGAATTATTTAGGTGGGGATAATCTCTCTCGATCAATTGTGAGAGGTTCCATTGCTTATTGATAGCCATGCTGTAGATCTCTGCGATGGTTTGTTTTCTGGGAAAACGCCTCTCCTTGCTGTTTAGACCCATCTCTGTGCGTATATGCCGGATCACATCCTCGTTGTCTGGCCGATCCATGATAGTGAAGGCTGCGGGAAGGGCAATATTGCGTCCGTACTGGCGCAGCACGATATTGGCGAAGGAGTGGAAAGTCCCGCCGGCCACCTTCTCACAACGATTGTCCATGAGGAGGCTTGCCCTTCTCAGCATCTCCTCGGCGGCCCGACGGGTAAAGGTCAGGAGCAAGATTGACCGAGGGTCGACTCTCATCTCCACCAGACGGGCTACACGGTAAACGAGAGTGCGGGTCTTTCCGGTCCCCGCCCCGGCAATCACCAGCAGGGGTCCATCTATGGCCGTGACCGCCTGATACTGTCCCTTGTTGAGTTCCCGCTGGTAATCGATTTCGGAGGGGCCTTGGGGAGGTGAAGCGCCGCTCTTCTTTAAAACATATTTCTTTGCCAAATCAGCCCTCTGTTTTTATGGACGTCCGAACCGCCCTATGCAAGGGCAAGGTTAACACAACCGTTATTAGGGTCAAAGATATCCAAGTTGCAAATCTACGAACAAAGATTTAAACAAGGTACAATATCTTCCCCTGGGGGATGCTTCGACCGAGCTTATTCAGCGAAAATAGAATCTCTCCTTATGTCTTTAGCACGCAAGCTTCAAGGTGTAATAGTTTCTCTCTTTATTTTCCTCCTCCCTTTGGTGACGATCCCCACTTTTGCCCAGCAGAACTTGAACGGGATCGTTGTCTCGGACAATCTGTTGGCCACCAGGGCCGGGATGGAGATCCTCGAGCAGGGGGGCAACGCAGTGGATGCCGCTGTGGCCACGGCCTTTGCCCTTGGGGTGGTCAACCCTGCCTCTTCGGGATTGGGAGGTGGGGGATTTATGGTGATCTATCAGGCCAAGGAAAAAAAGGCCCATACCTTGGATTTCCGGGAAATGGCCCCTAAGGCGGCAGGAGCCGATGCTTTTGTGCGAGAAGGGCGAGTCGTCCCCGAGCTCAGCAGGAGCGGGGTTCTGTCTATCGCCGTGCCCGGCGAGGTTGCCGGTCTCACGGAAGCCCTGAAGCGGTTTGGCAGTCTGCCGCTAGAGACCGTGATGTCGCCTGCGATCCGCTACGCTACGGAAGGCTTTCCCGTTCATCCTCAACTCTTTAATGCCGTGGAACGTCACCTCACCACCATCCGAAAACTCCCTAATTTTTCCCGGCTCTTTCTTAAGTCGGATGGGACTCCTTATAAGGAGGGGGAGACGATCCACCAGCCGGAATTGGGAGAGACGCTGAAGGCCATTGCCCGTAAAGGACCTCGAGTATTTTACGAAGGGTGGATCGCCCAGGCCATCGTGGGTCAACTTAAGAAGGCGGGGGGAGTTTTAACGCTTGAAGATCTAAAAGAGTATAAACCCGTTTGGAGGGAGCCGATCCTCGGTTCCTATCGTAACCGTCCGGTGATTACCATGCCGCCTCCCAGTTCGGGCGGGATCGCCCTGGTACAGATGCTTAACGTGCTGGAAGGCTACCAGCTCAATCAGTTCCGCCACAACTCAGCCCCTTATCTTCACCTTCTAACAGAGGTCATGAAACACGCCTTTGCCGATCGGGCCAAGTATTTGGGCGACCCGGATTTTGTTCAGGTCCCGTCCAAGAGGCTGCTGTCGAAAGAATACGCATCCTGGATCCGCAACAGGATCTCCTCAGAGTACACCCATCCTGCCGGCTTTTATGGTCTTGCCCCGTTTAAACCGAAACAGGGAGGGACAACCCATTTTGGGGTGTTGGATGGGGAAGGCAATGCCGTTTCAAGCAGCTTGACCATCAATACTCGGTTTGGCGCGAAGGTCCTGGTCCGGGAGACAGGGGTTATCCTCAATAACGAGATAGATGATTTCTCCATCCGTTCCGGTTTCCCAAATGTCTATGGATTGGTAGGCGGCGAGGCCAACTCGATTCGGCCTAAGAAGAGGCCCTTGAGCAGCATGGCACCTACTATCATACTCCAGGAAGATCGTCCCATCCTGATCGTGGGGGCCTCAGGTGGGCCGCGCATCATAAGCGCCACCTTGCAGACCATTCTGAATGCGCTGGATTTTGGCATGCCTCTCAAAAAGGCGGTTGGATCCCCGCGCATCCATCACCAGTGGAAGCCGAATAAGCTTCTGGCAGAGAGGAAGATCTCCCGTGAGACGAGAAACTCTCTGGCGCGCAAGGGACATGCGATCAAGATCATGCCCTCCATCGGAGCAGTACAGGCCATCTTGGTTGACGGAGAAAAGGTCAGCGGAGAGGCAGACCCCAGAAAAACAAAGAAGCGCAGAGGGAAGTGACCCTCCCTTCTGCGCGACCCCGCTTTTGAGTGGTCCGGGGGGTCGGTGGAACTTTGGATCGGGGGTGGGATTTAAGGAGCAAAGGGGTCCTTGAACATGATGGTCTGTTCTCGGCTGGGACCCACAGAGGCCAAGACCATTTTGGTCTCGAGGATCTCCTCCAATCGCCGAATGTATCTCTGTGCGTTGATGGGTAGATCGGCGAGTTTTCTTGCTGAAGAGAGGGGGGCGTCCCACCCTTCCAGCTCTTCCCACACAGGCTTCGCTTTCTTCATGACCCTCAGGCTGGAGGAGAAGTCGTGATAGATCTCACCCTCACAGCGGTAGGCCGTGCATATCTTGATTTTTTTGAAGCCGGTCAGGACGTCGAGTTTCGTCAGGGCTAATCCGGTGATTCCGTTGATGCGCGCCGCGTGGCGTACCCCGACCGCATCGAACCATCCGCAACGGCGCGGCCTGCCCGTGGTGGCGCCGAACTCGTCCCCATCCTGGGCGAGCTTTTTCCCTTCAGGGCCTTTCAGCTCCGTAGGGAAAGGGCCGCTTCCGACACGGGTTGTGTAGGCCTTTGAGATCCCGATGACCTGATGGATGTTCTGTGGGCCCACCCCTGTGCCTGTACAGGCCTCACCGATGACCGTGTTGGAGGATGTGACAAAAGGATAGGTCCCGTGGTCGACATCGAGGAGGGTTCCCTGTGCCCCCTCGAAGAGGACCTTCTTTCCCGCCTTGATCTGTCGCTCGAGGAACAGTCCCGTGTTGGTGACGTAGCCTCTAAGGCTCTCCCGGTAGGCGCAGTAGGTGTCGTGAATCTCATTAAAGCTCATCGTTTTTTCTTTCAAGACGGTCTTGAGATAGATGTTCTTTTCTTCTAGATTTGCCCGGAGTTTCTCGTAAAAGGTATCTTCCTCTAAAAGATCGATGAGACGGATCCCGACCCGGGCCACCTTGTCTTCGTAGGCTGGTCCGATGCCGCGCCCCGTTGTGCCGATCTTTCCTTTACCTCTTAATCTCTCCCGAGCCCGGTCGATGGCCTTATGGTAGGGCATGATCAGGTGGGCCTCCTCGCTGATCCTGAGCAAGGAGTCGTCTAAGAGATGCCCTTTCTCTTTGAGTCTGGCGATCTCCCCTAAAAGGACCTCGGGGTCTATCACGACGCCGTTTCCGATGACACAAAACTTATCGGGGTGAAGCGCGCCTGAGGGAACCAAATGCAGGACTGTTTTTACACCGTTAACAACAAGCGTGTGACCGGCATTGTTCCCGCCCTGGAAACGCACCACGATATCCGCATTCTGGGAAAAGAGGTCGACGACTTTCCCTTTCCCCTCATCTCCCCACTGTGCTCCAATGACCGCGACATTCAATACTAGGGTAACCTCCTGGCGGGTGCGTTTTAAAGCTTCACCATCTGCGCGGAGAGGATATTGGGCAGATGGCGCAGGATATCGAGAACTTTCTTGGGAATGGATTCATCCACGTGAATGAGAGAGATGGCCATCCCTCCCACTTTTTCTCGTCCCAACTCGAACCCTGCGATATTGATTCCTTTTTCTCCCAAAAGGGTGCCTATGGCGCCGACCACCCCGGGGACATCCTTATTATGAAGGATGAGAATGTAGCCCTCGGGGATCGCCTCGAAATAGAAGTTGTTGATCCTGACAATTCTCGGGTTGTTGCTCCCAAAGATCGCGCCTTCGACCTCGGCCTCTTTGTCTTTGGTCTTGACTCTTACCGTGATGGAACTGGCAAAATCGCCGGCACGGCTGCTTTTCGACTCTATGACCTTGATACCTCTCTCTCGCGCCACCACCGGGGCGTTGACGTAGTTCACACTGGACTCCATCATCGGTGTTAGAATTCCCTTAAGAACAGCCAGGGTCAGGGGGGCCACGTCGTACTGGGTGACCTCGCCGCCGTACTCTATCTGCACCTCTTTGGGTAACGTGGCCAGCATCTGGACCTGAAGGCTCCCGAGCTTTTCTGCCAAGGTGAGATAAGGGCGAAGGATGCTGAGAAGCTCCGGGCTCACAGAAGGGACGTTTACCGCATAGCGGATAATTCCTCGGGACAGAAAATCAATCATCTGCTGGGCAACAGCGATAGCCACGTTCAGCTGCGCCTCACCCGTAGAGGCCCCTAGGTGGGGAGTCGTAATGACCTGATCCATCATGAGTAGCGGATGGTCTGGTCGTGGAGGTTCCTCGACGAATACATCCAGGGCGGCCCCGGCCACTTTCCCCTCTTGAAGCGCCTGTATAAGATCCTCCTCGTCCACGATCCCTCCACGGGCACAGTTGATGATCCGAACACCTGTTTTCATCTTGGCAAAGCTGTTGCTGTTGATTAGACCTCGAGTCTCATTGGTCATAGGAGTGTGAACAGTAATGAAATCTGACCTCTCATAGATCTCGTCCAAGCTCACTACCTCCACCCCGAGGCGTGCAGCGCTTTCTGTCGGCACAAATGGGTCATGGGCAATGACCTTCATTCTAAAACCCAGGGCCCTCTCGGCGACGATACGACCGACATTGCCGAGGCCAATGATTCCTAGGGTCTTGTTGCAGAGCTCCACCCCCATGAACTTCTCTCGTGTCCATTTCCCCATTTTGAGCGAGGCAACTGCCTGAGGAATATGGCGGGCAAGGGACATCATCAGGGAGATCGTATGTTCCGCAGTGGTCACATCGTTTCCACCGGGCGTGTTCATGACCACGATCCCTTTCTTGCTAGCGGCCTCAACATCGACATTTTCAACACCGACCCCGGCCCTGCCTATGACCTTGAGGTTTTGCGCGGCCTCCACGACTTCCGATGTGACCTTGGTGCCGCTGCGAATGACCAAGCCTTGGTAATCTCCAATAAGCCCTATGAGCTCAGCGGGCTTGAGCTCTAGGCGCACGTCGACGTCAAAGCCAGGAGCTCGCTGAAAGAGCTCGAGTCCCTGGGGGGCCAACGGATCAGAGACCAGAATCTTCAACTTTTTTCCTTCAGACCTTCATCCAGGGCTTCCATCAGGACCTCTTGGGCTGCCGCAATGCCCTGGCCGAACTTTACCGGAAAGCCTAACCTTTTCAACCCCATCTCCAGCGCGCTCACAGCTACAATCACGTCGAATGCCCCCATGTATCCCACGTGGGCAATGCGGATGATCTTCCCCCGTAGTTGGTCCTGTCCCTCGGCAAAGATAATGCCCATACGGTCTCGGAGATAATCCAACAGTTGATCCGCGTCCATATTTTTCGGCACAAATATCCCGGTGACCGCTGGACTCGGGTTCTCAGGGGCAAGAAGCCCAAGCCCCAGTGCTGTCGCCGCCGCCCTGGTGGCTCGCGCCAATCGCTCATGGCGGGCGTATACCCGATCCGGTCCTTCCTCCAGGATCTTTTTGAGCGCTGCACGCAGGCCGAGGATGAGCGAAATGGCCGGGGTAAAGGCCGTCGTTCCCTTAGCCTGGCTCTTTCGCTCCAGCGCCAGATCGAAGTCGTAGGCCGGGTTGCCATCGACCATTCTCGTGTCCTCTATGGAGCAACCGGAAAGCCCTGCTTCGCGGGCAAGCCTGACGGTCTCGGCAACCTCGGCTGGGTCGTCCCCGAAACCGTTTTCGAGATCGCCCGTGACGGGTAGCGGCGTCGCCGCAACGATCTGTTCGGCATGGTGAAGAGCCTCATCGCGGGTCACATGCCCCAAGTCTGGGCGGCCCAACGTGAAAGCGAAGCCGGCGCTGGTGGTGGCCAGCGCCTTCGCCCCTGAAGCTGCCATCAGCCGCGCCGAACCCATGTCCCAGGGATTCGGAACCACGAAGCAACCCGATTGGTGAAGTTCGAAGAACGTCCGATGACGCTCGGCCAGGCTCGTCATACGCCCTGCTCCTCCAGTTTTCTGATCATACCTGTGTGTCAACGAGGCTCCGGCGCCACCGGCGCTTTCGCATCGCGAGTCGACAACACGAGGTGATGACACCATCGGCAGTGTCGCTCGCGTTGGCGGATAGGGTCCTTGCTATTGGTTGACAGTCGGGAACAAAGGTTCAGGTAGGAGGCTTGAGACCGAGGAGAAGAGGACATGACCCGAGACAATCCACACGCCCGCGTAGGTATCTTGTACGAACATCCGCTCTGGTTCGAGCCGCTGTTCGACGAGCTCGACCGACGGGATATCCCGTTCGACCGGATCGACGCTTCGAGCCTCTCCTACGACCCGATGGTGACCTCTCTGCCGTACAGCGTGGTCGTGAACCGGATGAGCCCTTCCGCTTGGCTGCGCGGCGCGGGGTCTTCGGTGTTCTCCACCCTGAACTACCTGGCCTACCTCGAAGACATCGGGGTTCCGGTGATCAACGGCCGCCAGGCATTCAGCTACGAGATCTCCAAGGCGCGTCAGATCACGCT
>JACZQL010000365.1 GCA_022545745.1 Deltaproteobacteria bacterium
TCCCGATGAGGAAGGCAATGGCTACGAAGGGATCCCACTTGATGACAACAGGGAGAAAGAGCGCATACATCAACGGAGTCCCCAGCCCCTGGGGAGTGACTGCAGTAAACGTGCCGACCGCGACACCCGCCAACGTGGCCAAAACAACGTTGATGCTGAGGAGATTAAGGAACCCCTGAACGGCCGCTTCAAACACAACGTGTCAGTTCCCTGTACAAAATATTGTCCGTGAGTTGTCTACCGAGCGGGAGGAAGAGGCCCGACCCCAATCAAGCGGACAGACGCTGCTTCAACCCATCGCCGTAAAGCTCATCGATGAAGCCGCTATCGTCAATCTGTCTGAGATAATGAGTGTCCCAAATCTCAAAGGGCCCGATGAAATTCACCTTGGGATCATGCGCCACATCAAGGTTGTACACGTTCCAAACCGCTAGCGGATGCGGGTAGGGCTTCGCACTGAGAAGCTCACTCCACTTTTGATGCAGATATTCCACCTCATCGTCCCCCTCAATTTTAACCAATGGAGCCAGCTCACGGCTTATAATCTCGCATACCTTCTGCTTCTCCATCTTAAAAAAGTGGATCGTCTCAATCAGAGCCTTTAAAAACGCCCTCACCTTCTCCTCGTTTTTCCAGACAAAATCGGTAGTGGCACAAATGGTTGTGTTGTGAATGACAGGCACAGAGGGAAGGGTTATAACCTGCAATCCCTTCTTCTTCGCCTGGAGATCAAAGGGGATATCCACATTGGCTGCATCCATCTCACCCCGGGCAACCATCTCAACCGCTTGGTGGCTCTTGTCTGCGCCCTGACCGCCAAAGACAAACTCGACCTGAGAGGTGTCCACCCCAGCTAGGCCCAGAGCATGATCAAGATTCCCACTGACACAAGGCGCGTTACTGGTCAATATCTTCTTTCCCTCTAGTTGTTTGACATCCCGGATCTCCGGGCGGGCTATGAGTCGATCGTCCCAGTCATTCTGGGTCTGCGCCAGGTAGAGAAACCGCTTATCCCCCTTGGCACGGTAAATATAGGTTTCATGGTGGAGTCCACTCAAAAACTCATAATCCCCTTCCAGAAGAAGTCGGGCGCGATCCCCCATCGACCGAACAGGTCTCCCCCCTTGACTCACTCGTGCTATGTCCAACTCGAGCTCAAATCCATGTTTTTGGGCAACCCCCGAGTCCCGAAAGGTAAAATGTAGTGGCATGTGGGAAATGGCGCTGCAAAGCATTCTGATTTTTCCTAAACTCATGGTATATTTCCCCTCTGTGAAAATTTGATTATTATTTGATAAATTACTGCAAGGGAGACTAATACAGGCAATGATTAGGTCTGTCAAGTAGCATGTCTAGAGGTAAAGGCATCGTTATAGAACGCCAATTTCGCCCCCTGCTAATTATCGAGCTCCCTTGATTTTTTGCGTCGATTTTCTGCCCGCACAGGAAACAAACGGACAATCGGACCTAAGATGGGACATCGGCACCCGGCCCGCAGGGTCTCAATTTTGTGTATCTGAGATAGCTTAGGACACTGAATGGAATGACCGAAAAAGAGACCTCTGCCATTGACCGCTGGTTAATCTTCGCCGTTACTGGGTCGGGGATTTTCCTCGCCACCAGTGCCCTAACCGTTGTTAACGTTGCTCTGCCTTTTGTCACAGAGGCGTTTCGATCAGATATCTCGATTACGCAGTGGGTTCTCCTTGTATACCTTATAACGACATCGAGTCTACTCATTAATTTCGGACGGTTGGGAGACCTCTTTAGCCCCTTTCGTGTCCATTACGTGGGGCTTTTAATCTTCACCCTTTTCTCGTTATTTTGCAGCCTTGCCCAATCGGTGGAGGTCCTCGTGACTCTCAGAATCCTCCAAGGCATTGGTGGGGCCATGATTGTTTCAACGAGCCCGGGAACCGTCACCTCGGTCTTTCCAGCAGATCAGAGGGGTAGGATCCTCGGGCTACAAGCCGGTCTCGTAGGGATTGCCCTTTCTATCGGCCCGACCCTTGCCGGAGTGCTAATTGGAATGTTCGGTTGGAGATCGATTTTTCTATACAACGTCCCCTTTGGGGTCATTGGGATCATCTTATGCTGGATCGTTTCTCCCCCACCCCAGCAACGCAGGAAAGTCCAAATCGATATAATTGGTGGAGTTTTACTCCTATTGACCGTCACCTCTTTTGTCTTGGCCATTAATTGGGCACGGCAACTCGGTTGGTCTTCGCCCAGCGTGGTCTTTCTCTCGGCCCTCTTCTTCCTTTCTCTGCCTGCCTTTCTCTTTACCGAGACACTGGTTCCACACCCCATGTTGGATCTTGCCCTTTTTAGGAATCGGATTTTTGTTCTCGCTCAGACCGGTAACTTCCTGATCCACATGTCCAGTGTCGGAATCTTTCTCTTGATACCTTTTTATCTCGTAAAGATACTAGGGGCATCCGCCCTAGTCACTGGCCTCATCATGCTTCCTCTAACCGTTATGATCATCATCATGGGACCGGTCAGCGGTTTTCTCGCCGACCGAATGGGGACAAAGTGGCTATCTGTCTGCGGGCTCCTGTTTACCTGCCTGGGCTATTACTCGCTGACCTCCCTAGGGCAGAACTCCTCGGTCTTTGGGATTATCCTGCGTCTAGGCGTACTGGGATTGGGACAGGCAGTCTACCAGCCACCCAACTTGAACGCCACCATGGGTTCCGTTTCCACAGAACGGGTTGGTATCGCTGGAGGAATCCACGGTACCATGCGGCACCTCGGCAACCTCGCAGGCATTGCCATCGTTGGGAGCTACTTTAGCGCACGCCGGGCGTCCATAATGGAAAGCCAAGCCCTAGCTGGTCCAGCCAAAGAGATTGCCACCTCTTCGTTTCTAGGTGCCCTCCATGAGGCTTTCTTGCTTTCCTTTTTCATTGCCATCATTGCCTTGATCACATCCCTATTTCAAAAATCCCTTAGGAGGAAAAGCTATCAACCTTAAATGGCATCGCAGGTAATCCCAATTCTTGACAGCTAATCATTAAACATGCGAAGACTTATCGGAGTTTTATCCCCATCTTGTGAAAACGAGGTTCACCACTAGCCTTTAGCAAGTCACCGTGGCTTGCATGGACCTATGCCTGCCGAAAAGTACGACCTCGCTGTAATTGGTGGTGGAATCATCGGGCTTTCCACTGCCATGCAGTTTGCCGAGAAAAGCCCCGAGACCAAGATCGTTGTGTTAGAAAAGGAGCCTGATTTGGCGATGCACCAATCGGGGCACAACAGCGGGGTCATCCACTCGGGGATTTATTATCGGCCAGGATCGGCCAAGGCCAGAATGTGTGTGTCCGGGAAAAAGGCCTTGCTGGAATTCTGTGATCAGCAGGGCATCCGCTACG
>JACZQL010000366.1 GCA_022545745.1 Deltaproteobacteria bacterium
TGCAGATGGCTAACCAGCACATGGAAAGGGTCAAGGAGAATGACTACAAGTCTGACAGGGCACTCCAGCTTGAAGCACTAAATGTCGCTGATTGTGTGCTTTCTGCTAGGAATCTTTGGCAGGTCCTAGAGCCGCTATTGAAGCCGCTAATGGGGGCAAATGGCAAAACAGACCTTTAGACGTTGCCCATCCTGTGGTGAACGACATGATCCCGGCCTCACCTGCCTGGAAGGCTGGATCCGTGGGCTAAAACCCCCCAGGATTAACGGTAATAATTCGCCCAATTCCAGAGGAACAAGGTCTAAGCCATGGAAAGGGAGATCCACACCAAAATGAGCCGTGCACAAAATACTAGCGGTCTTTCGAGGGTCTGTCATAACCCTTTTTGTAGATCTCCAGTGCACCCATCAACTAGAAGGCTGAGACTTTCCTGTTCGGACCACTGTCGGCAGATCCATTCCATCTTGAAACGGGCAGCGAGGCTGCTTGTACCTACGGGATCGGCTGCAACATGGGAGATTCTCCAAAAGCTGGAAACTGGGGGTAGTCAGGGTAAGGCCCAAGCTGATATCGTCAACCCCGAGGTGAATTAGGGCGTAGATTTCCAGGTGAATAAGTTAAACACACCCAAAGAGATCGCAGACCTTCTCCAGGTGAGCGAGTCCACGGTGCTCAGAATGGCCTATGCTGGAGACTTGCCTTACATCCCGCTGAGGTGTGGAAAGCGGAAAAAAATAATCAGGTTTGACCCTGTAGTGGTTGAGAAGTGGCTGGGAAAGAGGGCAAAAATAAACGCTTAAAAACACCCATATTTTGCTTGATCTATTGTATACCAATTGGTATAAGCTGGGGCATGTCCCCCAAGGAGATAAAAAGAATCAGAGAGATACTGACTCTGACACAACAGAAGTTGGCTGACCTGATTGGTGCCAGGCAGCACACGGTTGCTCGATGGGAGACAGGACTTCACAAGCCAACTGGAGCATATTTGAAGGCTTTGATGGGGTTACAGGTAAAGGCCAATAGGAAACGTAAGAGCTGAAAGGGGGAACAGCTATGAAAGATAAATTTAAGTGCATTGCACGATACCTATACAAGCGTCAATACCAAACTGACAACGGTGATTGGAGTACACTGTATTACGGAATCTTTGTTGACTGGAAGCGAAAGAGACGGAAGTTTCCACTTGGTTCGGACCTAAAAACAGCCAAAGGGGAACTCAAGGTGCTAGAAGCTCGGAACATAAGGAAAGAGGATTTTGATAAGGACAAGGAAATCGAAAGGGTTGGCATAACGCTTTCTAAGTGGGCAGAGCAATATTTCAAGGACAAGGTTAACCCTAATAAAAGATCCGTGGAGCGCGAGCGCAGATCCCTTAAAAAGCTAGAGCCGTATTTTGGTGGCCTTACTCTACAAGGGATCATTTGCTGGAGCGCTGAAGACAATAAGGGATTCCGAAATCAGTTAGATTGACAACTTGTTGGATTTCAACGGAGATCTGGTGCCGGGAGCCGGACTCGAACCGGCACGGGCCTTGCGGCCCTCGGGATTTTAAGTCCCGTGTGTCTACCAAATTCCACCATCCCGGCATATGTAAAATCAATAACTTACCGCCTCAGACTCGTCAACCCAATCGTACTGGAACATGCCCTCCTCATTTCCTGAACGCGTGCAGAATACCTCCGCTTCTGTCGATCAGGTCCAAGCCTTCTTCCGTCGCAGTATAGGGATTAAAGTTGACCCTGAGGCCCTTACACTTCAACATGGTCTTTGTGCCCATCCAATTGAACTCGATGGGCGGATATTTCTCCTCCGCTCGGCTACCGATCCTTTTGGCACAGACCACTACTGGATCCGAGGTCAGCTGTGTCCAAAGGATACTATAAAATCGGGTGTTAGGTGCGCTCAAGACTCCCCACTGAACACCCACCGGAATTCGGAGATTCTTTCTCATCACCCGTCGGTTCAATTCTCCTTCCGATATCCCAGTCAAGTATTCGGCCCAGGCCCCTGGCTGCTTTGATCTCAACTTCGCGATCCTCTCGCTTTCCCACGCCGTCGCTTCGATGCCGAGGGTAGAAATCGTGTCCAGCAGGTTCAGGTATTGGGACCGTATTTGAAAATGCCACAATCGGGCCACCAGCTCCTTCATGGGCTCCCCGTACCTCGCCAAAATCCAACCTCTGTCGCTCCGTTGAAAAAATGCGCTCAGTTCCCTGTGTCGGTTAAACAGAGCCCTTGGATTGCTTTGACCGGAGCTTGCAGTGTTGGTTCTGAACACCGCATTGAAGCGGACCTCCCGGGTATGCTCGGCGGATCGCAACACTTCTCTTATCTCGATCCCAACCGTCATTGAATAAAGGACGTCCGGAGCTACGGAGCGAAGATGTCCCTCGATCAGCTCAACAGTGTATCTGCGACTCAAATCATCGGCGCAAGATAGAAGCAGGCCAGCCAGCAGCAAAACGACACCCCGTTTCAAGACCTTTCCCCCGCTCCAGCAGAGGATGTGCATCAATCCAAATCCCCTTGACAACCTTCTGATGAAACCAGCGAATAGCACCGTACGCTTACTTCTCTATATTGCTTGAGTAGGCGAATTTCTGCCACATCTTAACGGCAAACTCAAAACTCCCTGATGTCTTCGTGAGCCGCCTCATCTATCCTTATATACTGCATTATGTTATTGTATTTCATTTTAAATTATAACCTACCTTTTTCTCTAAAAACAGTTTTGGTTTTATTGTGTGTCGCGCGGTTATACCTGAAGGATTACTTCATATTTGTTTGCAGAGTGCCATCATTGGGTCGCAATGGAAGTATCCTAAAGTTTCTATTTATTTAAGAAAAAAGCTTGCAAGTAACGAGTAATTAGGCTATTAGTCCGAACTTGAAACTTACCCAAGGAGGTCTCCCTCATGATGAAGGAGTGGAAAAAAGAGGTTTTTACTTTGGCATTAGGTCCAGCCCTGCTAGCGTTGTCTACCTATGGTTGTGCTCCCTTTAACCATACACATCCGGACCTGGGCGTAGATACAAAGGTGGTTGAAGAGGCAACACGGGCAGCCCGGGAAGCAGCGTCTAATGCAGATTCAGCAGCGTCAAGGGCCAATGCAGCAGCAAGAAAGGCTGAATCGGCGGCGTCCGCTGCGAATTCGGCGGCATCCCGTGCCGAATCTGCAGCCAGCAGGTCTGAGCGAGCTGCGGATAGGTCCGAAGCGGTCTTTAAAAAGACGCTCAGGAAGTAGATCCACAGATTTTGTTTACAAGCTGTGGATAAGTCGGAATAGAGCAAAGCCAGAGGGCGAGAAATAGCGCGGGGGAACAAACTGCCTAAGTTGTAACCCTCACAAAGCTATGG
>JACZQL010000367.1 GCA_022545745.1 Deltaproteobacteria bacterium
TATCTTGAAGAAATGGATGTTCCGGCCGGACAGTTTCTCTTTCGTCAGGGGCAGTCAGCCGAGAACCTCTATTTCATTGAATCCGGGGAGCTTTCGGCTCTGCTAGAATCCAATACAGGCGAGTCTATAAGACTGCGTAGCATGGGCACCGGTACTATTGTGGGGGAAATGGGCCTCTATGTTGATGCGCCACGCTCTGCGTCGGTCAGGGCAGAACAGCCGAGTAAACTCTATCGGTTGTCAAGCGAGAAGCTGAAGGAGATGCAGGAACACGATCCTGAAGTTGCATCAGCGTTTCATCGCTTTGTGGTGCGGTCGCTCGCCAGTCGTCTCGATCAAAAGACGAAAGAAGTTGAGGTATTGCTACGATAGTGCCCTGAGGTTGCAACCGTGCAATACGTAAGCTGTTGGTTTGAGAATCTTACTAACCATTGGGTTGAGACCGATAGGGCGGCTCACCCAAAACGTTAGGATCCCACAACTGAATTACCCCTCAACATGCAATTAAACGACGCTTTAATTTCATCCTGAGCAGGATGCAGTTAATGAGCTACTGAATTGCGTCTTGCAGATTTAAGTTGTAGACGGACTAACTTTAAACTGGGAGAACGTAGAGCTGACGTTTACTATGCCTCAAGCACCTGCTTGTGGGCCAGCACTTTTTCACCATCTTTTTGGACTGGATCTTTTGGTAAATGACAAGCGCTTCGTCCAGGAGCTGCATCCCTCCCGATCACCAGGGACTAAACGCACTGGCGTCGTCCGGTCCCCTCTTGGCCTCGTCGGGTCAGGGAATCCTGATCCACCCGGAGTACGGCACCCTTATGGGCGGGTCTGATCCGCGCAAAGATGGCTGTGCAATGGGGTTTTAAAAATTAAAAGGCAGCAGTTTGCCATATAGGGTCACGACCACCCGGTCGCCCTTGCGGTCTTCCTTACTATGGACGTGCGGCTTCATCGTTGGGCCGAACCACGAGGTCAATCTCGACGAGGGCGCCGAGTGCCAGTCCCGTAACGCCGATGCAGGTGCGCCCCGGCATACGCCCCGGCGCAAAGTAGCTGGCGTACACGCCATTCATGGCGGCGTAGTCGGCGAAATTCAACAGGTAGACGCGGGCAAACACGGTGCGGTCGAGGGAACTGCCCAAGCCGGCCAGCACGGTTTGCAGATTCCGCATCACTTGATGCGTCTGCTCGACAATGCCACCCGGGACCAAGCAGTCCCCTGTTTTCGGGTCGGATGGTAATTGCCCGGTGACGAAGAGGAAATCACCCGCCCGCACTGCGTGGCTGTATGGCGCAGTGGGTGGGGGGGGTGGGGCTCCGCGCACCATCAGAAATTCGAGATCCACAGTCTGAGCTCCTTTCCGATCACATCCCCTTGTCTTTGGCGGTGACCGCCGCCTCATTAAATTTGTTGATCTCGGCGACCACGGTAAAATCAACCTTATCAATAGGCAACCTTTATGCCATTTGCTGTTTTCGCAAAATGACTAGAGTTTTTAAAGCCTCGTAACCTTACCTTAATGAAAGACGCCTATTTCTTTAGCAGACCATGCCTAAGCAGTGAGCATCGAGGCTTGATTGCTTTGCGTTTTCCGCTCTCAGCGTAGTCTGGATCACCACCGCACACTGCACCGCATCCACCACACTGCCAAACTCCGCAAGCAGGTTATCTCCTGGTGAGTCCACTACTCTGCCCATATGCCGCGGGATGAGGAACGTCATCACCTGTCTGTGAGAGGTCAAGGTGCGGATTGTCGCTTCCTCGTCCTCTCCCATCAGGCGACTGTAACCTTCAACATCGGCACTAAGAATGGCAGTGAGTTTGCGTTCCATACTCGGTACTCAATTGGCTTGATACTAAGAGACCAATATCACAGGGGAAAAGGCTGTCAAGGACGCTAAGATGCAATTAAACGACGCTTTAATTGCGTCTCGTAGAATGCAATTGTAGAGCTATTCACTTGCATCTTGGCACCTCTCAGCACAGTGTGCCCAAAAGCTACTTCAACCTCAGGCACATCGGTCCTTCACTGACTGTAAATGACTCCAGGCGGGATCTTCTTGACCAATCCAGTCTTCACAATAGCCTGCATGAGCGTTATCAACATGTCCCGCTCTTCACTAGCAGGCTTAGTCGCATACGACACCCTTCCCGACACAAACGCGTCTCGAATCGGACCGGTCCCTTTACCCGTCTTGCGCTGAATTATCTTGAGTGCGTCATCCAAGTTGTTCTTCACGTATGCGCCCGCCTGCTGATAGGTCTTGATCATTGCTGACACGACCTTGGGGTTCTTCTTGAGAAAGGCCTCGTGGGCATAAAGGACGATCACGTGAGAATCCTTGCCGGTCTTTTTGCGATAGGCCTCGCGCACGTTCACGACGATGCGCATGTCTGGATTCTTGCTCAGAAAGATGCTCACTGCAGGTTCCCATGAGAAGGCCACATCCACTCGGCCGGCCGCCAGCTGGGTGGGTCCACTAGCGGGGCCCCTGACGTTGACCACCTCCGCGTCTTTCCTAAGATCGATGCCGTACAGTCCGGCCGCGGCCCTAGCGACCAGGTAATTTCCAGACCCCAGCGGTGCCGCGATCTTTTTACCCCGAAGGGCACCGTATCCTTTAAGTGAGGGATCCTTCGCGAGGAAGAAGGCGGCGGTCGGAGACTGGGTGGAAAAAATGGTGGAATCCACTCCCTTGGCACGGTCTTTCATGGCGTTGCCCACTCCTCCGACGATGGCGTCGAAGCGGCCGACGCGGTAGTCCGCATAATAGGCCGAAATGCTGGTGCGGACGGAGTACTCAATCTTCAATCCATTCTTCTTGTCGAACCCCTTCTCGGAGATCACCGTGTTGATGATCGATGTGGTACCCGCGGCAAGCGTGGGCATCCTGACGGTGGTTGTTTGCGCATTCACCTGTGCCGAGACGATACCCAGTCCGACAACAGTCACCAGGCAGAGTAACATTTTCCTAGCCATACCGTTCTCCCTTTCTGGAGCGAGAATGAAGTCCAATCTAAGTTGTAAAAACCATGCCGAGGACAGACGTCTGCTCACCGGAAGAGGGCAGCTCCTCGATGATATGAAAATGATAGGAACTTGTTTTTTGAGGCATGGGCACTGAGAACTCGAAATTTCCGGGAACAACCACCGGTCAGCCCGCCGTCGAGAGCCCCCAACGGGTGCCGGACAGGCAAATGGGCCAGCCCTCCTTCGTTTTGGGTGGACGATATCTGATAACGGGCGATTATGTCAATTCGACCTACAAATTAGCTTTGATAGGAACTGTAAAGCCTGCGGCCAAGCCTGTTCCACAGCAAAGCGGACCTTAATTTCCTCCC
>JACZQL010000368.1 GCA_022545745.1 Deltaproteobacteria bacterium
TATTATAGATTCCGAAAGCAGGAGGTAGCCAAACGTATACCAAGGACCTAGCGAATCAAATCCACCAATGGTGGTTACTTGAGTAAAGTGGATACCCCTCAGCTCATTAATTGCGTCTTGGCGGTCTAACACCGAGCAAACCCAAGCCCAGAGCGGGTCCGAGCCTAAATAGAATTGACATTTAATGAATCACGTCTGAGCGGTCTTAAAAGACAGCAAACCCCAATCACGGCCCTCCTGCAGAAACCAGTGCAGATTTTCGTTAGCTCCGAGAACACTGCAAGCAAGTTGTGAATCTTTAGAAAGACCACCTTCGTTTTTTTCGCCAAAATGCTATTCTTGGAAAACGAATGGATTACCTACTGATTACCATATGGTCCTGGCCAACGTGAGAATGGAGACCTCTTTCGCCCCGCCACGAATCAAGGTACGACTGCATTCGTTAACAGTTGCCCCGGAAGTGTAGATATCATCAACAAGCAAAATTCTCTTACCCTGAACGGATTTCTTTGGATTCAGGGTAAACGCGCCACGCATGTTTTTTCGTCTATCCTCTTCGGATAGCTGGGTTTGCGGTTCCGTTTCCGTCGACCTGAGGAGGATAAAAGGGTCCATGGGAAGCCGCCACAAACGGCTCACCTGCTGCGCAAGGATCACCGCCTGATTAAACCCCCGCCAACGGAGCCTTTTCGGATGGAGAGGAACGGGGATGATACCGTCCAGTGTAGACTCCTGGAAAAAACCATTGCAGCCTTTGGACAAAAGTCTGCCCAGAGGCCTTCCCAACGACACCTTTCGTCCATACTTGAACTGCTGCATCACAAAACGAAGCGGATCTTTTCCCTCGTCCCCGCGGGGATAGCACGCCCAGGCACGGGCCTGGACAAACGAAGGCGGACGTGCCAGGCATGCCCCACACAGGTGATCTTCACCCCTAGTGTCTAGGAATGGGTATCCACACGCAGTGCACAGAGGATGGGAAACCTCCCGAATTCTTTGCCTGCACTCCCAGCAAAAACACATTTCATCTGACCCCGAGATGGTATTTCTGCAGCATCGACAACGAGGCGGATAAAGTAGATCCAGCAGCGATTCCAGAGTGATGGCCACTTGAGTGGTTTTCCGATTTGCAAAAGGCTGATTGACTACTCTTTGCCATACACACCGCGATCTCTACAACGAGACGCACGGCACCCTATGCAACAGATACTCTTCCCTCGACGGGTAACGGGTTGTCAATCGTTTTCTTCGATTAGGCAGCGGCCTGACATTTCAGCCGGTTGAGGAATTCCGAAAAGCTTGAGAATGGTAGGGGCAACATCAATGGCCGTTCCAGAATGGAGTCCCTTGATCTTGAGCTGGTCATCGACCAATATCAACGGAACGGGGTTAGTGGTATGGGCCGTATGAATGGAGCCAGTGTCGTAATCTATCATCTGTTCCGCATTGCCATGGTCCGCCGTGATGACCAATCGACCTTTTTTCCGCAGCACAGCTTGGACAACTTTGCCGACGCACTCATCCGCCACCTCGCACGCACGCAAGGTGGCCTTAAAGTCCCCCGAATGCCCAACCATGTCGCTATTGGCATAATTAAGTATGACAAGCCCGTACGAGTCACCTGAAAGCTCTTTCAGTAAGGTCTCTGTGATTTCGTATGCGCTCATCTCCGGTTTGAGGTCGTAGGTGGGGACCTCCTTCGTTGAAGGGACAAGAATCCGATTTTCCAAAGAAAACTTTCGCTCCTCTCCGCCGTTAAAGAAATAGGTCACATGGGCGTATTTTTCCGTCTCCGCCAGGCGGAGCTGAGAAATGCCGTGACGGCTTACAACCTCCCCCAAGGTATTGACCAGCTTCCTGGGCGGGAAGGCCACCGGTAGTTGGAAGGTACTGTCGTATTCAGTCATGGTCACAAAAGAAGAGAGCGGGATTCGGCGCCGGCGGGCGAACTCTTTAAATTCCGTCTGGGTAAACGCCCTTGTCAACTGGCGCGCACGATCAGCCCTAAAATTGCAAAAAACGACAGCGTCTCCTTCCCGAATGGTCCCGTCGGCGGAGCAATCTTCCATCAGCGTAGGGATCACAAACTCGTCGGTGAGGTCCTTCTGGTAGCTTTTATGGATCGCCGCCATGGCCGAAGGTGCCTTCGGTCCTACGCCCCCGCTGAGGGCCAGATAGGCCTTTTCAATCCTATCCCACCGCTTATCCCGATCCATGGCATAGTAACGGCCGCTGAGGGATGCAATCTTCACCCCGGGAAACGAAGAGAGCTTCTCACTCAGTTCCCGCAAAAACCCCTCACCGCTGGTGGGAGAAGTATCCCTGCCGTCTAAAAAGAGATGGAGATAGGTCTGCTCTACCTTCTCCCTCCTTGCCAACTCGATGACGGCCTCGAGATGGCGCTGGTGGGCGTGAACACCCCCGTCCCCCAGAAGACCCATCAGATGGAGTCTCCCACCGGCTCGCTTCATTTGGTTCACAGCTCCAATCAACACCTGATTGGAATAAAAGCTGCCGTCATCGATGGCACGGTGAATGAGGGTGAGGTCTTGATCGACGATCCGGCCCGAACCCAAATGCATATGGCCCACCTCTGAATTTCCCATTTGTCCCTCGGGAAGCCCTACATCGATCCCTGATATAGAGATCACGCTGGAGGGGCGAGATGCCCCCAGCTTATCCATGTTGGGCGTAGAGGCCTGGACAATGGCATTGCCCTCAGGTCGGGGGTTCACTCCCCACCCGTCGAGGATGATTAGGACAAGAGGTCGTTGATCCTGCAAGCGCGATCTCTCCTTGTTTTCGGCGCGCGTCGACTGGAACCAAAAGGACTAGCCAGGGGCTCGTTTCTTAGCCGTCAAGTCGGGGATTCGGTCCTAAGGCGGAACTGGTTGACTAGGGTCGAATAGGGTTCGGGCAGGTTCACCCGAGGTGCATGGGACCAAAGTCCTTCTAGGTCATAAAACTCTCGCACTGGTTGATAGAAGACATGAACAATCACATCGGCATAATCCATCAATACCCAGTGACCTCGAGTCCGCCCCTCGACGGAGAGCGGAGTGATTCCCTCCGTCCCTAGGTCTTCGTCAATCCCCTGCGCAATGCTTTGAACCTGCCGGTCAGATCGACCGGAGCAGATGATGAAATAGTCGGCGATGGAAGTAACTTCGCTGACCTCTAACAAAACCAGATCGTAGGCCTTTTTATCCAGGGCAAATCGGCTTATGAGAAGGGCCTTCTCCCAGGAATCCATCGCAGTCAATCTTTTGATCGTACCTCCTGGGGTGCTTGGTATAGCGCCTTTTTTTCTATATAGGATTCAACTT
>JACZQL010000369.1 GCA_022545745.1 Deltaproteobacteria bacterium
TACTCCTCGCCGACACCGAATTCGTCGATCGAAAGTGCCTTCGTCGCAGTCTTATAAGCTCTGAGAGTGCCGTGCAACGCCAGCAGTAGAGTAGATAAGACGGCGGGGCCGGAGGCCCAAATAGGAACAGCGCTGACGGTGAAGTTAACAAGAGGAACTAACCCTAATCCGACAATAAATATCGGCTAAATTGGTGGTTACAGCGGTCCCACAAGGCAGAGCACAGATCCGGCACCCAATTGGATCTCTCACCAATGGTGAAGTTAACGAGCAAACCAGCACGGGCTTGTGGTCGGTGCCGCAAGCGGCCCTGAGCGCTATTTCATGCCTGTAAAATGTCGGATTAGGGTTAACTGATCAGATTCCTATTACTTGGAATCTAGCGATGAATGATTATCAATCTTATGAAACAATGCTAGAAATTTACCTAGAAATCCCCGCCAAGTCCTTCGCCAAGCGAACATAGGGACTCAGATCGTAAGAGTTTACTAGCCTCATCTTAATCTGAGCTGGAGCTCCGGAGTTGTACATCTCAAAAAGCAGCTGGCGAGATCCAAAAGATTCGCAGGTATAGTCCCAGGCAAGATGAAGCATGCGAAAACGATCGGGGGCTCCCTCGTCTTTTCCCACGAAATAGCGGTAAATTTCAGGACTGATCTCGGGGTTCGCCATTTCAAGCTGCCCAGGAGCCATAAGCGGGCCGGAGCCACACACCTCTCGTAGGGTCTGCAGTAATTGAGGGTGCCGCTCCACTGAAAAGCTATGGGCTACCAGCAATTGGGTAAGGTTGGGCTCAGCCAATCCGGACCGAGAAAGGGTCGGATTCGTCTCCGCAGATTGGATCAAGGCCCGTAGTATTTCAATATCGACGATGAAATCAGAGAGTGTGGCTTGAATCTGGGGCTGTCCCGCGGTACCGAGATAATCTGCCATTGCCTTGCAGATCCCCGCCAGCACCTCCAATTTTACGATCTTACGAATTTGAGTATGATAGAAGGTCCAGGTGAGGGTCCATAGAAAGATCTGGACTAAAAAAGGCACGTTATCAGGAGTAACTCGCTGGTAATAAAAAACCCGATTCTTCGGGACGAACACATTGTCGAAAAGAATCGATGCATCCATCTCATCCCAGAACGCGCTCAGCGGATGGTTTTTGGGATCCTCGGGCGCAAAAGGTTGACGGCAAATGATTCTTACACCCTTGGTGTTTAACGGAACAGCAAAGTAGATGACCTCTTCAATTCCATGGCCTGGTCGCGCAGCCAGTCCCAAGAACTCATTGGCGTAGGGCGCCAACGTTGCCACTGGTTTACAACCCTTTATAATAATACCATCAGGCCTTCGCTCCACCATCTTTAAGAACTCAAAGTCAGTTGAGGGTCGATTTTGCGGCCGCTGGGGATCACCGAACGCGACGGTCAAGCACAAGTCATTCTCACGACAGTACTCAAAATATTCGACAATATTACTGGCGAAGGCGGGATCTTCCTGGCCCAGAATTTCCCGGAGGTCGTACAATGCAACCAGCATCGTGGCCATGTAATGGGGAAGTCGGGCGGCGACTCCCCCGCACCTGCGTTGCAAGAACTCGGTCATATGGCGGACTCGGATGAGGTCCTCGGTCGAATGGGGCAGAAGGTAGCCCAGGCTTACCACCTCTCCCGTACTGGGCGACATCATCGTCAGTTGTTCTTGATGGGCAGGGTCGTGCTGGAGATCGTATATCTCGGCTAAAGACTTTGCGAAGCCGGCCAGGGCAGGATGGGTCGTGACGTCGTCCACCTTTTCACCACGCAGCCAAACCTGGCGCCCATCCCTGAGGCTCGCTAAAAACTGCTCTCCTCGTCTTATCGGCATGAGTCAACTCCTCCTAATATAAAAGAAAAGGCCCATCAAACCTTTCCAACAGGGTCGTAAAAAACCAGTAATTTTTTATCTAAAAACTAGTAAATTTACGAGTTCACAAACTATCTATTTACTGCTAGACTTATGCGACCAATTACTGACACAGAGAGGATAGCCGGTCAATGACCCTGCACCAGCTGAAAATCTGGACAATCGTTGCAAGACGCCAAAGTATGACGAAGGCGGCAGACGAACTCCGTATCAGGCAGCCATCCGTTACCCAACAAGTCAAGCTTTTGGAAAAGGAGTACAGACTAAAGCTCTACGAGGTTAATGGTCGGGGGATTGAACTCACCCAGGCGGGAAAGCTTTTCCTTAAGAACGCAAATAGGATACTGCTACAGGTCCAAAACTTTGAGAAGTCATTAAAAGGCCTAAAACGAAGTCGCCGACATAGGTAATCCTTTCAGGAGCCACTCTCCACCCTACCTCTTTTTCGGATCCATTTTAACAACGTATTCATACGCCTTGAATTATTAATTCATCCCCAGTATCTGTAGGGCCTGATTTGCAGCGGCCGAGGATGTCATGGGAAAAAGAATAACGATTACAGGTAAGGATGGATTTCACTTTGGTGCTTATTTGGCGGAACCTGAGGGCAAACCAAAAGGTGGAGTGGTCATCTGCCAGGAGATCTTCGGAGTCAACCCATACATCGAAAGCGTATGCGACTTTTATACCAAGGCTGGATATCTGACCATTGCACCCGCGCTCTTCGATCGGGTTGAGCGAGATGTGGACATCAAATACTCGTTGGAAGGCAGGGACCGGGGCATAGAGATTGCGTCCAAAATTGATTGGAATACGGCCCTTAACGATCTAGAGGCGGCACGGGAGACCATTCATTCATTGGGAACTCAAAAATGCGGAGCGATCGGTTTTTGTTGGGGTGGCTCACTTGCCTGGCTATTTGCATGCCGCCGCGAAATTGACTGTGCGGTGGCCTATTACGGCGCTGAGATAGAGCATTTTCCCAATGAGCATGCCCGTCATCCCGTAATTATGCACATAGGGGAAGAGGATCCCGTGATACCGCCCGAGAAACTGGAAAGCATCAAAAAGGCCCAGGCTGGCGCGCATATTTTTACCTACCCGAAAGGGTTACACGGCTTTGACAACCAAGCCCGTCCCAAATATGACGCCGCTACGGTAAAACTCGCCCGCGAACGTACCCTCGAATTCCTCTCGCGTCACGTAGGTTAGCTACCCCCCTTGGGCGCAATTGTTCTTGATGTCCGCTCCGTTTACCCTGTGATCGTAATGGGCAAACCCAAGCAAATTCAACGCCTTACCCTATTGCAGTCGTCAACCTAGCACAGACCAATCAAAAAATTTTGGCTACTGCCAGATTGATGTATAATGGGTTCCCGCTAGCGACGCAGACAAAGTGGAGTAGGTTCCCACTCGGAGGCTTTCGTCT
>JACZQL010000370.1 GCA_022545745.1 Deltaproteobacteria bacterium
AGATGGGGTTATCTTCATTCTGCAAACCCTGTGAAAAGTTAGCTGGATTTATTCCACCCAGTCAGATTAATAACGAAATTCGCAGGATGGTGGGTAAGAATAAACGCAGAAGGGCGGCTGAGAATGTAGCGATTCAGGAGGCCAGAGGGGTCATCGAGACCTATCTGGTACCTGATTTCATTGATGGTGGAGACTGCCCGGAGATCGATAGTGAAAAGTGGGCGATCGATTATAGTTATAAACGCGGACGTGCAGACTTGCACAAAGGTATCGACATCCCTCAGCCGAGAGGAACACCGATAAGAGCGGTTGCTGCTGCTGTGGTAGTCGGAAAGTTCGAGAATAGACGTAACAGAAAGGGTATCGAAATCATGCTCCGTCATACCCCGAATCAAACGGTTCTGCCGTTCTGGACGTACTCCCAATACACCCACCTCCAAGGAATGTCGCCGCTACCCATCGGTGCGAAGGTCAAGATGGGAGATGAGATCGGGAAAACAGCGAATACTGGCAAGATGGGTAAAAGGGTGCGCCGAGATGCGTTGCATTTCGCCATTCTATACAGTGAGTCTCCGGAATGGTCTAACGACGGACGAGTCGTAATTCCAAAGAAAGGGTACTTCATGGACCCGAATGCGTTTTACCGTCTTGAGCCGCCGTATGACTCACAATCCCTGGTGAAGTTGCCCAGCGATCAAAAACAGGTACCTGTGCCATACATGAAGGCTGATGGCACGCTGGTGCCGGCCAGCACAAAGCGCATTTGGCCTTACGTTTGTAAATAGCATTGGCATGAGCAACCTAACCAGACAGGGGGGCAGGCTTTCCTTGAATAGATAGACTTGCTCAGATAGTCGAGTTATAGAAGTCTGACCCCAATATCGGGCGAAAAGGAGTCACCATGGCTCAGACCATCCAGGCCAAAATCGGATTTGTTAGCCCTTCTTCTGGGGCGAGCCCCCATATTGAGAGCTTCAAGGCACTGGTTCCGGAAGAGGTCCAAATGGACATCGATGGGTTGGGGTTCGTTCGAACTTCACTCAACGATCTCAAGGGGAAAACGGGGGCCGTGGTAGAGAGGGTCAAGGAGCTGGTGAAGGCCAAGGGTTGGCAGGGCGTATTCGTGGGCGGTGCGCCTCTCGAGCTCATGAACCCGGGACTGGCAGAAGCAGTCCACGGAGCCATCAAAGTACCGGTGGCAACGGCACTGGAATCCTGTGTGACTGCCCTGAAGGCCTTCTCGGCGAAGCAGGTTCTTTTGATGACACCCTTTGATGACTCTATGAATCAATTGATCAGGGATTACCTGGCCAACCAAGGTTTAAATGCCCTTTCTCCACCCCCGCCGTTCAAAGATTATAAGGATGCATCGAAACTGGGACCAGAGGATGTCTTTTCACTGACAAAGAAATCTGTCGAGGCAGTGAAAGAGTTTCAGGCCATCTACTTTCAAGGGGGTGTGCTGGATCCCTTGAAGGTGGTGGAGCAGATTGAGCGAGAGATCCCTACCACGGTTGTGGCGAGTAATCCCGCGATGCTCTGGACTATTCTATCAAGATTGGGCTTGAAGTTCCGGGTGCTTGGCCATGGGAAGCTCTTGGAGGAGTGACCCCGTTTGCCTTAGGAAGGTTAGTTATAGTGCGGGTGCTTTTTTGATCAGGTATCTGCGTGGATCTATGGGAATGCGGTTGACTCGTACTTCGTAGTGGAGGTGGGGGTTCGTGCTTTTACCCGTGCTGCCGATGGCTGCGATCCGCTGATCCTTTTTTACCTTCTCGCCTTTTTTTACGAAGGCCTTAAAAAGGTGCCCGTACTGCGTCGTAATCCCCTGACCATGATTTAGAATAATGCTTCTCCCGTTGGCTTTGCCATATCCCACAAACTTCACTACGGCATCCCCTGGTGCATAGACTGGGGTTCCCTTGTGGTTCGCGATGTCGATCCCATTATGGTAATCCGGTTGTCCAGTTACGGGATCTTTACGTCTTCCAAACCCCGAGCTCACCCATCCCTTGGTGGGCCATATGGTGGGAATGGAGGCGATGAGGCCTTCAATTTCGCCCCCAATGGTGGCTAGGCTCCTCGCCAATGTTTCTACCAGCTTGCCATTGCTGAAGGCGGCTCTACGTCTGCGGGGAAGGGAGGATGCGATCTTTTGCCTGAGACCCTTCCAATCGGCAAGGAGTTTCTGGTTGCTCTCTATCCTTTCCTGCAGGCCGGATAGCTTTACCCGCTGGTCCTGTAACTCCGTCCTCAGCAAAACCACTTCCTCCACGGCTTCAACTCGTAGCTTCTGGTCATTTCTGGTTTGGGTCCTCAGCCAGCGGTAATTGTCGACCATCCACCCGCTAATGCCGAAGATAAGTACCCCCGCAATCAAGAGGCATTGAATGAAACGCCGCGAAAAAACCAGACGGCGCATCTTTGTCCCCCGCATGGGAAGAATGAGAATGGAGTAAGATTTTTGCATGTCTCAATGATTAGGTTACTTCAGACCAAAGCCCTCTTGTCAGCCCTCTTTTCGGAATGCTGACCATCTTCTCCTTTGAGATGAATGACCTGAACCTCCTTCCCCTTCATCTTGCAGTGGCCGTCAAAAATCACGCCCTCTTCTAAGACCAGGACGGGCGTTGCTATGTCGCCGAGGATACGAGCAGTCTGCCGCAGCTCGACACGCTCACTGGCAGTGATATGGCCCGAGATTTGCCCTGCCAAGATGACGGTACCGACACGCAAGTCGGCCTGCAACACCCCGGTCTCTCCTACAATGACTGTACCTGATGATATGAGTTCCCCTTGGAACTTACCGTTTACGATCAGCACGCCAACAAAAGTGAGGCGCCCTTCAAATACGCACCCCTGATTGATCACGGACGTCGCAGCTCGGTCAGGGGCTGAACTATTCCTTCTCCTATGCCACATAATCCCTGCTCCTTATCTTAACCGGCAGGCCAATTAGGCTGGTTTTTATGGCTTTGATTAGGGATGGCTGAGCAGCCAAGTCCCGTCCATAAAATGGCGGGACGAAGGTCTGGCTCAAGCCGTTTGTTAGACGAACTATTCTCAATGTTGGGGCTGCTCATCGGGGTACATGTGTATCCAGTTTTTGTCGGCATATTATGTTTTGACCGATCAACAATAAGTAAAATTCTACTCCAATTTCAATGAGGTACAATGGAAAAATTAAACCTAACGAATCGACAAAACGCTGACCTGTATGTCGGCATATCACGGCTCAAGATAATCAATCCGCAGGCCTATTGACGCCCTTACCCCCTCTATAAACCCTTATAAGGGTCAAAACAGTTCTG
>JACZQL010000371.1 GCA_022545745.1 Deltaproteobacteria bacterium
GCAGATCCAAACCCATATCATGGACAAAAACCTCGACGAGTATGAATTCTGGCCCTTCTACAAAAGGGTGGAAGAGCTCGGCGTCCCCCTCATCGTCCACTGCTCCCACCTATCGATCACCGCTGGTGCCCACCGCTACCAGAGATACCGATTCGGCAACGCACTACAGTTCCCCGCTGAGACCTCCCTGGCCATCGGTTCCCTGATTTGTAGTGGCGCCCTGGATACCTTTCCCAAGCTGCGGTTGGGATTCTTAGAGGGAGGGGCTGGATTTCTCCCCTACCTGTTCGACCGACTCAACGAGGTGGCAGTGGAGGAGCCTGAGTATACCAAGGTCTCCATTAAGAAGATGCCCACCGAGTATTTGGATCAACTTTGGTTCTCTTTCAACATCAAGGCGGAATCCAAATCGATTCCATTTCTCATTGAGAGGATTGGAGCGGACCGGCTGCTGATATCGAGCGATTACCCGCACGAATTGGCAGGTTCTGGGATGAACACCATTCAGTATCTGGAGTCCCTGGAGACGGTATCGGCTGAAGACAAAGAGAAAATGATGGGCCTAAACGCGCTGCGCCTCTTTAACTTGGGGATGTAACAAGCTTGTCCCTTTGAACTTAAAAGGATTCACCAATCGGTACCACAGTTCCAACTAGCCGCGATCCAAAACGAAATAGTGGTAAATTATGTCGAGTGGGAAAGCCTATATATGCCATAATGCACCATGGGAGTGTCAAGGCTTCTATCCATTGGCTTGACAAATAAGAACAAGGGACTAACCTACCCTTGACAGCGTCAAATTACCTATGGTAGCGGTACTATCTGTATATATAAATAAACCTATAGGAGGAGGAAAAGGCTATGGCGTCAATACTTTACTTGGGTACAGATGAAGGCGTTGTGACTCTCCGGAGTGAAGATGGGAGATCATGGGAACTTGAGAATCAAGGTTTAAAAGACTGGGCAATTCCCAAGCTTGCTGTGGATCCCTCCGCACCCAATCGCGTCTTTGCCGGCACTCGGGGAGACGGAGTCTGGGTCACCGAAGACTACGGCAAGAGCTGGAAGAAACCTTGTTACGGAAAGCGCGGGCCTGGCAAAGTTAGATGTGTAACACTGGACCCAAAAGACTCAAATACCGTCTATGCTGGAACGGAACCCATAGATATCTTCGTTAGCCGGGATGCCGCTAAGAGCTGGACTCGATTCGCCTCCGTCTGGGATGTCCCATGGGTACCGACAGTGACCTATCCAGTTTCAACCGTGGAACCCCATGTTAGAGAGATTACCATCGATCCCAAAGACTCCAAAACAATCTATGCTGCGCTCCAGGTGGGGTATATCTTGAAGAGTACGGATAGCGGAGCTACTTGGAAATTATTGGACAAAGAACTGGATTGCGACGTGCATACGATTGTGATCGACCCCGAAAATACCGACAACATTTTTATTGCAACCGGCGGACATGACTACAGGCTAGGAAAGACCAATGGAAAAGCCCTCTACATAAGCAAAGACGCCGGCGAAAATTGGTCCCCCACGGGCATGGAGTTCTCCCAGGAATATTCCGTACCATTAATTATGCACCCAAAGAACCCGAAAGTTCTCTACTCCGCTATGGCCCACGGCCAACCGGGTCGGTGGCGCCGGCGCCCCACTGGCGCGGAATCCATCATTGTCAGGACAAAGGATGGCGGGTCTAAATGGGAGCAACTCGAGGGAGGTCTCTCCGAGGTAAGCAAGGGATTTGCCGAGGCTGTTATTATCGACGAGGCTAAGCCGGAGCATCTCTATGCCGCGCTGAGGAATGGCGACTTGTATTCCAGTCAAGATAGTGGAGACTCATGGGCAAAAATGGATATTTCGGTCTCATCCGTTTCCGACATGAAATGTGCCCATGCCTAGTATGAATCCTATGATCAGGGGAACCTCGAAATAGACGCTGAACGAAGGAGATCCCCATGAAAACGTCAGGTAAGCTTACGATTATCGCCTTATTCACGGTTGCCCTTTTCTCTCTTTTCCCTAACCATGGATCTGCTACTTCCGAAGGGAAAAAGCTCCTCAAGGACCTGATCGAGAAGGCAAGGAAAGAAGGTTCGCTGGACACGGCCGCCGTCACTCAGGTGGGGCCTGGTGTTCCCAAGCTTGTGAAGGCCTTCAATAAAAGGTTCGGACTCAACCTCGAAATAACCACAGCCCTTGGAGATCAAGCAGGGAAATTTGCCAAGATGCTGATCACGCTTCGCGCTGGCGGCAGGCCAGAGTTCCACACCCTAACGGGCGGTGTTAACGATGCTATCGTAACGGTCGAAAAAGGCTATGCGACCCAGATAAAGAACTGGAAGCCTTTACTGGCCGAGATCAATCCACTGGTGGCTTCGGGTCAAGCCAAGCCCGACGAAGTTAGCCCTGCCGTGGTGGGCGGTCAGGCGTTTATTTGGGGAACACGTACCAAGGTGATGGTTTATCACACCGATCTTGCTTCTGAGAAGACCATCCCCAGGCGCATCATCGACCTAGCCGATCCCAAGTTTAAAGGCAAGTTCACGGTCGCACCCTGGACCGATATCTGTGAACAAGGGCTCTTGGTTTATAAGGACAAAGAGGAGTGGCTCAAAGTCATGGATCGGATCGGAAAAAACGCTGCTGCGGTCATGCGCTTTCAGCCCGCGCTTAATCGGATCTTACTGAAGGAATATGCCTACACATACATGAACAGCGCTGAGTATTGGGGAGTTAAGGCGCGCGATGCAGATGCCCCCATAGGCATGCATTGGTTTTCCGATTATACCCCCCTCTCTCCTATGATGTTTATAGTTCCCAGGGGCTCCCGCCATCCGGCCGCCGGTACTCTTTGGGCTTTATGGATGACAACCCCGGAAGCGCAAGCTATCGTTCAAAAGGCAAGTCCCCAGGAAAACCTGATTTTCGGGCGAAGCGACATCGACAACCGTTCCAGGGCCGCTATCAAAAAGAGCGGAAGCAGATTGGTCTCCTATTTGAACTCTCCCGAGGATTTGAAGGTGTTGAAGTGGTGGGCCACGGATGAAGGAAGAAAATATCGTTCCCGGCTCAAGGCCAGCATAACTCAGAGACGTTAACCCCGATCCGACAAAAATACCAAATCAAATGCGATCCTGGACTGCAACCTGTACGAGTGGGCCATTTATCAATCGTGCGGCTGTAACCACACTGGAGGTGAGCCTATCATTTGTGGCCAAACAGCTCTTTGTGCGAATTAATGTCGGATCGAGGTTAATCGAGCCCTTAGTATAGCACTTAATAACAAACCCAGATAGTGGCATG
>JACZQL010000372.1 GCA_022545745.1 Deltaproteobacteria bacterium
TCCTTGCGAATCTGAGGGTCCTCGTCCTCGTAATCGATGAGGGTCCCGCCCTCTTTGATGCTTATGTCTCCGCTAAAGTCTTCGCCGACCGTAAGGGTGTATCCCGGTATGCCGGAGTTACCACCATAAATCGCCAGGTGACGGGCAGGCCCGTTGCTCGTGTTGAGGTGTTGGTGAAACCAGCCGTCGGGTGGGGTATAGATGCTGCGTGGTCCCCAGTTAATCTTCAGAACTTTATCGCCGGCTCCTGCGGCGTAAGGACGGGTGCCGACATCCCGAGGCCATACCAGGACATACCCCTCGCCCAACAGGCCGACCAGAATGGCCCCTGGGCCGTGATAGTGAGCTTTGTGATACCTTCCAGCTGGCCATTCGGAAACATGGCCGTAGGGGAAACCGTCGGCCATTCTGTATCCAGTGAGCCGGCCACCAGCTACCTTCTGCTCCAGGTTGTCCAGGAAGGCAGCCTTGGCATCTGGTATAAAGTTCGTGTACCAGATGGTGGAGAACCTCCCCTCTTTTTGTCGATCCTCTGTAGGCGTAAAGTAGTCTGCCTTGCCGTCAAAGTGATCCTGAAACTTGTAATTGCAATTGAAGATGAAATCGTGGGGGCCAAAGACGCTCATCACTTTAGGAGCAGTGGTCACCCCTAGAAATAGCGCGGGTTCACGGGTCCCGTTTAGGAGTCGATGCCAGCAGTTACGAGGCGGAGCAAAGACACTCCCCTCACCCCATTCAAAGGTTCGTTTGGGCTCTCCCTCCTGCCATACCTCCGTTACCCCCCGGCCCTTCAAGATGACAATAGCCTCCTGATAGAGATGTTTCTCTGGATTCAGGGCTTTGCCTCCGGGAATTTCAGCGACATAGAGTCCTCGCTCTGCCTGTTTTGTACTTAGCATTTGGACAAAGGTCCCCGAGCCGCCGGTGCGGGCCCAGGGTTTTCTTGGGAGCGCGGCAAGGTCGTCCGTTCCAGCCACCGTGTCAACGATAGGAATCCCTTCTTGTTCCATCCACGTTTGATACGGGTATCTATCCCTGGTGTCTCTTTTTCGCTGTTCCAATGGTTTTGTCCTCCCTTTGGATTTCTCCTGAGTTTAGGTCGTTGGTAGGCCCATGGCCCTCTGTGCGTTGGTTCCTAGGATTTGAGCACGCTCTTCTGACGTAATGGAATCCAAGGACATGATTTTAGCAACGGATTCTCTGTCTCCCATGCCCATGGGATAATCGGTCCCGATAACGACTCGATCTGCACCCACCACTTGAACGAGGTATTGGAGAGCTACAACAGAGTGCACGACCGAATCAAAATACATTTGCTTAAGGTATGTGGAAGGTTTTTGCGGCGTATGTTCCCTGAGATCCTTTCTCAAAGAATGAGCATGGTCTAGGCGCCAAATATTAAAGGGCAGGAGGCCACCGCCATGGGCCAAGCAAAGGCGAAGGTTCTGGTATTTTTGGAAAATCCCTCTGAGGATCATTCGCTCGATCATAAGCGTCGTCTTGTAGGGAAAGGCCAAGACGTTACCTAACACACCTGCGCTTAAAGTATCGCCCTGAGAATCCCCTCCTTCAATGGGGTGAACGAACAAAAGAAGGTCGAGCTCTTGGGCTACGTCGTAGAATGGTTCCAGGTCGGGGTCGTCTAGTGGTTTACCCTGGACATGGGTTCCCACCTCCAGTCCCTTCAACCCCAGTTGGCGTGCCTCTTTTGCAATGGTCATGGCTGCTGGGATACTCTGAAGAGGGACGGTGCCAAATCCCACGAACCGATCGGGGCGAGTTTCAACCGTTTGTTGGATGGCCTCATTTTGGAGGCGAGAAAAGTAGGCTGCGGGCTCAGGTTGGTCCCAGTAGTATAAAAGGATCGGCGACGGTGAGATGGCTTGGAGATCGATGTTCATCATGTCAAGTTCCCGGACTCTCGCCTCAACGTTGTAGGCCCCTTCGCTCAAATTTCCTCGGCTTCCTCCACGCGAGGTGACGGAATAGCGGCCGTCGGTCAATTTTATTTCAGGCCCGTGCCCGCGGAATTTTGCCGCCTTTTGAAAGGCCTCCAGCGGAAAGAAGTGGGAGTGGAGATCAATGTTCATGGCTGAACGTACCCTTTCGGCTTACCTATGGCTGAAAGAGGGCCGAGACTTTGGTGGAATTGAAAATATAGGTTTCAGCGTATGTGACCACCTCTGCTTTTCGGTCCGCCATGGCCCCTGCTAAGCAAACCCAATTTAACAATTCGTGTTGCCCTGCGTCGGTCAATGTTTCTGGTTCCAGATTACGCCATTCGCTATGTCGTCCGGTGCTCAGCTCTTTGAGTCGTTTGCGATCGGAGTCCACATCGGGATAGAGACCATGATGCTTCCCCGTCAAAAAGGAGTGGGACCAGGATGAGGATCCAATAAGCACTGCGCGCCATGGACTGTCCTGCAGAATGCGTGCGACCTCCGCTCCCAGGTCAAAACAGCGCCGAGGGGTGGGGGCGGGTGGCGCCTTCTCCCCATCCGCAAAATCGGTTGCTGCTCGTTTTGATATAAGGTCACTACCATAGCAATTGACGTGAAAAGGAATAATGGGGTAGTTAAAGCCACGTTGGTCGTAGTCGAGATAGATCAGGGTTCGCATAAAGGCGTGAGCTAGGCCGGGATGGTGGTGAGGTTTGTAGGAATAACAAACATCGAAGTTGTTTAGTATGAGTTCCCGTGCCAGGTGATGGGCTGCCTTTCGGTGACCACGTACGGGGACAACCTTGTCCTCTGGTTGACCCCAAACATTAACGGGCGTGTTGATGACTTGACTTCGGCGAAAAGGAAAACAGTCGAGTTGGTCAATGACGTACACACAAAAGGGTGGCACGATGTCTTCCTTAAAGTTCTCGTATTGGTCGTCCCCCCAAATGAGGACGAAATCTGGATTGAAGGCATCCAGCTCGGCACGGAGCCGGCGAAAACTGTTCACCACAAGCTCGCGGTGACAGCGGGCCGAAGTCAGTCCCTCGTCGTCTCCCCACTCCAACTGCATCGGTTCCGGCCAGTGACGTACATCCTTTAGATGGTCTGGTAGGTGAGGACTCTTCATGAATCGACGGAGGATGTCGGCCATATTTTCGTCTGGGAACTGAAACATTGGGGCGTGGGTCACCCCCATTCCCAGCAGTTCTGCCATGGAATGCCTCCTAATCTTATTTTAGGACGGGTTTTGTCGAGTCGAATTTAATGATCCGATTTTTCTCCGGGTCGCGGACCAGTGCCATGGGTTCTCCACCCCTCTGAACCACCTCGATCTGCTCGCGAAGCATCTT
>JACZQL010000373.1 GCA_022545745.1 Deltaproteobacteria bacterium
ATACCTAACGCAAGTGAAAGCACCTGACCCAGGGAACCAGTGGAGGCCTCCAAAATTGGGAGACGATGGCGGTCGGGGTGTCCCTGGAGCCGGCTGTTTAGCTTTCTCAGGGACAGGAGCTCTGCGCGGGGAAAGTACCCCGCCTTTGCCAGGACCGAGTAGAGGGCAGGAACGCAATGACCTTTGGAGAGAACGAAGCGATCACGATCTGCCCAGTCAGGTTGATCAGGCCGATGGCGCAGCTTGTGGAAGTATAGGGTGGTTAGGATATCGATGCAAGAAAGCGACCCGCCCGGGTGGCCAGAGCCTGCCTCCACCAACATACGGATGATATCTACCCGTAGTTCTTGAGCAATGGCTTTGAGTTCATGGATGTCCATATTTTGTCACCATTACACCGTCCTGTACCCGACCTGAATGATAATTGCCTGCCTGGCGAACAACGATTTCTTGCGGGGCCCAAGGTGTCTCGGGTGAAGCGACCTCCGGTAATGACTCTACCACTTCCGGTCCCACGTCCAATCAACCCAGCCATCCGATGGGAGTGAGCTAATTCAATTACCTTGAACTGAGGGGTAACCGTTTTTGAGCAAAAAGGCAAGAAATAAAAGCGACTTGTTGTCAATTTTGGGCAATCCGCTACCCTGATAGCCCTCAGGATTGTTGTTGCTCACCATTCAGCTTATCTCGAATTATTGGAAATAGGGTACTTACAACCGCATACAACAGCCTGTTATTTGGCATCCTATTTGCGTTCAAAACCCGTGGCTATTTTCTTTTTTTTCTTATTTTCCATGCATCTAGGGAGGAATCATGGACGTTTCTCAACTATTGGCTTTCGGTGTCAAACAGGGAGCCTCAGACTGTCACATCAGCTCGGGTGAACCCCCGCTGTTCCGCATCAACGGGGACCTGAAGAGGCTGGACCACCCTGTTTTGAACCGGGAACAGGTCCATAACATGCTCTACGACATAATGAGCGATGCACAGCGCAGGGGCTTTGAAGAGACTCTGGAAGTTGATTTTTCATTTGAGATGGGTGACATCGCGCGTTTCCGTGTCAACGTATTTATGCAGCGACTTGGTGAAGCTGCGGTTTTTCGTACTATTCCTGCAAATGTCTTTAGCTTAGACCAATTGGGGATGCCCAGTATTGCCAAGGAGCTCTGCCTAAAGGAAAAGGGGCTGATTCTGGTGACGGGCCCTACCGGTTCGGGGAAGTCTACGACCCTGGCTGCCATGATCGATTTCATCAATGCCGAGTATGAGGGTCATGTGATTACCATCGAAGACCCCATTGAATTTGTTTACAAATCGAAAAAATGCCTGATCAACCAAAGGGAACTCGGGGCCCACACCCACTCTTTTGCCAATGCCCTGAGATCTGCCCTGCGTGAGGACCCAGATGTCATACTGGTTGGTGAAATGCGGGATTTGGAAACGATCCAACTCACCCTCACGGCCGCTGAGACGGGTCACATCGTTCTCAGTACGATTCATACCTCCAGCGCCGCCGACACGGTCAACAGGATTATAGACGTTTTCCCTCCTAACCAGCAGGCGCAGATTCGTACGCAGTTTGCCGAATCCATTGAAGGGGTTTTCACCCAGACCCTGCTCAAGAAAAAATCCGGTGGCAGAATGGCCGCCGTGGAGGTCATGACTGGGACCGTGGCGATCCGAAACCTCATCCGTGAGGGAAAGATCCATCAGATTCCCGGAACCTTGCAAGTCAGTCAAAAGGACGGAATGCAGACCATGGATATGGCTCTCATGGATTTGGTGTCACGCGGTTTCGTGACACCCATGGAAGCCCAGGCCAAGAGCATGACCCCAAATCTTTTTGGTGGTGGCGGTGACATCACCAGACCCCGTCCTTCCGTAGTACGCTAGGTTACAAAAAGGAGACAAACATGGAAATTCGAGAACTTCTCAAGGTGATGGTTGAGCGGGGTGCGTCCGATCTATACCTGACAACCGCTAGCCCACCTATGTACAGGATTGAAGGGATCACTCAGCCGATTGGAAACCAGTCTCTGACACCCGACATGCTCAGGGAACTGGCCGACTCGTTCATGAGCCGAACAGAGAAGTTGGAGTTCGGTGAAAAGTTGGAAATGACACTGGCCCTCGCCTACGAAGGCCTCGGCCGCTTTCGTGTCAACGTCTTCCGCCAGAGGGGCAATGTCGGTATCGTTATTCGACAAATCAAATCGGAGATTCTGACCATCGATCAGTTGCTTCTACCATCCATACTGAAAAGTATCGCAATGAGCAAGAGGGGCTTGGCACTGGTGGTCGGGGCTACTGGGTCTGGAAAATCAACCACTTTGGCAGCGATGGTTGAGCACCGAAATGTTCATTCCGTGGGGCATATCATATCCATTGAGGACCCAATCGAGTTTGTCCATTGTCACAAGAAGTCCATCATTAACCAGCGGGAAATAGGGCTCGATACCCATTCCTTTAAGGAGGCATTGAGAAATGCCATGCGTCAGGCACCGGACGTCATCGTAGTCGGTGAGATACGAGAGCCGGAAACCATGGAGGCCGCAATCACTTTTGCTGATACCGGTCATCTGTGTCTCGGTACCTTGCATTCGACCAATGCAGACCAGTCCTTTGAGCGTATCCTTAACTTTTTCCCTGAAAACCGTCATCCTCAGATCCTAATGCAGCTATCATTAAACCTGCGCTGCATCATCTCACAGCGCTTGGTTATCTCCCAGGAACACAAGCGGGTGGTGGCAATGGAAATCCTGATGGATACCCCCCGAGTCAAGAACCTGATCAAAAGGGGAGAGATCGATATCATCAAGGAAGCCATGGAGCAGGGGATACATGAAGGCTGTCAGACCTTCGACCAGGCCCTCTTTATGCTTTATAAAGAAGGTAAGATCAGCCTTGAGCAGGCCTTAGCCAATGCGGACAGCGCAAACAACTTGCGGCTCAAGATCAATCTGGAGGGCATGAAGGGAGCCGACGCCATTGATAGACTGATCGACAAAGGCAAGAAAGACCGTGCAAAGAGCTTGCACATTAAGGGCGTCTAACTCAAGGACCCCTGGGGGCATCGAATCAGGAACGTTCATGCGGGTTAAAAGTTGCGTGTCGACCTTTTGAACCATATCGTGCCTCTGCTAATTTGACCGTTAGAATGAGAATTTACACTCCGGAAGCAATACACTTTCACCTTATGCCCAGGGTATAAGAACCCCTTTCCCGCCCACGCTTGTTGACAACTACACCAAAATTGGCATCCAGCCCTGCCTTCTTGACCGTCCCCCTGGCTAGT
>JACZQL010000374.1 GCA_022545745.1 Deltaproteobacteria bacterium
AGAAACAATCAGGGGGAAGGGGACAATTCGGTGATACTTGGCTCAAGATCGAGCCCCAGCAAAGGGGAAAGGGTTTTGAGTTTGTAAACAGCATTGTGGGTGGGGCCATCCCGAAAAATTATATTCCATCAGTGGAAAGAGGGATCAGGGAGACAATGGCGGTTGGGTGTATTGCCCGCTACCCCATGGTGGATATCCGCGCTACCCTCTATGATGGCTCATACCACGAAGTAGACTCATCGGATATGGCATTCAGGATCGCAGGCTCCATGGGATTTAAGAACGCGCTGGAAAAGGCCAAGCCGATCCTTCTCGAACCGGTCATGTCGGTGGAGGTAACCGTGCCCGAGGATTGCATAGGAGATGCCATAGGGGACCTCAACAGTCGACGGGGACGAGTCCTTGGCGTGGAAGCCAGGGGGCACAATCAAGTTATCAAGGCCACAGTTCCCATGTCAGAAATTCTCCGGTACGCCCCCGACCTGACCTCCATGACCAGCGGTCGTGGGGAGTTTCAGATGACACTTGCACGTTATGATGAATTGCCGGCCCACCTGAGCGAGAAGATTATCAAGGAGAGCAAAGTCGCAGCGCAGGGAGAAAGCAAAGATAAAGACTGAGGACTGGTGGTAGATCATAGCCCCTTGAACTTCTATGGAAGAGAGTTTTGGAAATTTTCAAGCGTCACTGCTCTACTGCAACAAATGTCGTCGTGCCATGCCCGTACGTGAACGCCTTCTTTTAATTCTGCCGGACGGGAGCCTTTACGATTACACCTGTCAGGGCTGCGGGAGCTCCGTTGGCTCGAAAACTGACAAGGTCGCTGCAAACCAACCCATCACAGGCCCCTTGATCCGGTCATCTTAAGGAGCGAGCCCCTTTGGGTTCCTAACGGGTCCATTTGAAAATTTTGCTTGAGCCTAGCAGCAGCTCGCGCAGGCGGTCCTGTTGCTAACTATTTTCTGTGTGAATATTCTAGTAAAATCAGTAATTTACATATTAAACTTATAGAGGATAATTAATTTGACTTGAGGCGTCAATGGGGTTAGCCTTGCGGAAAGAATGGCGGGCCCTAACTGAGCAGAAGGAGGAATCGGCAATGGCTAAGATTCGACATGTTGCGCTATGCACTGAGAATCCTGCAAAGCTGGCAGAGTTTTACCAGACAACCTTTGGAATGAAGGAGGTTGCTCGCGGTACGGAGAAAGAGGGGAGGCAGGCCATTTATCTCTCTGACGGTTACATCAACCTCGCTCTTTTGCCGGCACGTGGGCGACGCGAGGGAATCGAGCATTTTGGCTTCGAAGTCGAGAATATTGAAGAGTCAGGCCGCGTGGCTAAGGCTCAGGGCGCGAAGCAAGGGTTGGCACCTCGGCCCCGAGACGGCCGATTCGCCGAGTTTCGAATCCATGATCCCGTTGGGATACCGGTGGATTTATCTGAAAATGGATGGAAGACTAGCTGACCGGGCGAGGCTTATGCAATTTATGGGGTAAACCCCGTACCACGGGCTTAAGCGCGTTTACCCTGTGGAGTAACCTCTCGGTCGAGACCACCTATCTCAGTCATGAATAATACTCCACAGGGTTGCAGGCAGTCCGGAACAATGACCCCGTGAAATAGCGCCTAGAGGCGTCCATAAAGTCGTGACAGAAAAGATTATTCCACAGGGTGAATTCCCGTGCTTGCCCCGATCCGTAGCTTTGAACGCCGCGAATGACGCCCTGGTCATAGCCAACGGATCGTATAAAAGGATGGTGTTCGTCGCCTAATCCCGACTGTTTATTTTCGGATCGGGGCTTGCGCACTGGGCGTTCCGTCGTTCGACCTCGAGGCTCTCCGACAGGTGGTTCGGGGTAAAAGCACGCAAAGGAGGTGTTTTCCCAACCGTTCATTGTGGCCATTGACATTCGCCCACGAAGACTTAAACTAGTATTGGAGCACCTATGGTAGTCTACAATCTGATTTGTGAGGCAGAGCACCCGTTTGAGGGCTGGTTCCCAAGTGCCGAGGGATATGGAGAACAGGCTGCGCATCAGCAGATTTCGTGTCCCGTGTGCGGCACAACGAACGTGGTGAAGCTGCCCAATGCCTTTGCAATACACACCAAGAAAGAAGAAAAGAACGAGCAACCACGGCGTCGCAGGGCTCCTTCCCGCCACCTCTCTGAGACGGAGGCCAAGGAGGCTCTCCTCCGTGTGCACCACCATGTTCGTGAGAACTTCGCGGATGTAGGTCCCCGTTTTGCAGAGGAGGCTCGCAAAATGTTTCACGGGGATGTTGAAAAGAAATCCATTTACGGTACGGCTACCGTGGAAGAGCGAGATGAACTCGACAGTAACGGCGTTCCTTACGCCATTCTTCCGAAGCCGGAACTGGATAGCTAATTCTCCGCTCCATCAACTCAAGCTCAGTCGCTGCGCAGCGGGCCATCTGCCTCCTCATATGATTCCTTAATTGACAAATCACCCTAGGCTCTGATACGTCAATGGCATGGCCTTGGATGCACGTGAAATCCGTAACGTGATGGGGCATTTTGCCACCGGCGTGACGGTTATAACAACTAGCGATATAACTGGAAAACCTTTTGGCCTCACGGTTAATTCCTTTACCTCTCTATCCCTCAATCCCCCATTGGTCGTCGTTTGCGTGGATAAGACCGTAGATTGCTACTCCTGCTTTGATGAATCAAAGGTCTTTGCTGTCAATGTCTTGAGCGAAGACCAAGAGGAACTATCACGTCGTTTCGCCACCAAGGGAATAGAAAAGTTTGCAGGAATCCAATGGCGCATGGGGGAGCATGGATCGCCGCTCCTTGACGGTGTCATAGGGACCATTGAGTGCAAGGTTACTCGCAGCTATGAAGGTGGGGACCACACCATCTTCTTGGGTGAGATTTTGAGTGCCACCGCCAAAGGGGATAGACCCCTTCTTTTCTTCAAAGGAAAATACCATCGCCTGCCCTTACCCTAGAGGCGTCTGGTCCGCACAATTTCTTCAAATCAGTTCAGTGGGCTGGGAAAACTTGCAGTCCCTTGTGGTTTATGGTAATCGGGCAAAGTATCCAACCCTGAGGTTCAACGCAAGTCACTTAGGTCCATAGGGCCACTTCAAAGATCCACCTATACTTTGGAGAGCAACCGAGCGGAAAACTGAACCTTCTCGAAGGGAGACATTGAGGGCTGATTTATGGCACAGAAGGGCACTTCTTCGGCAACATCACAGAAATGGGTTGGCCGCAGTGTGAGTCGTGTGGAGGACAAGCGTCTGCTAAGGTGCAAGGGGCAGTTCCTC
>JACZQL010000375.1 GCA_022545745.1 Deltaproteobacteria bacterium
ATCTCCTATTGGGGTTGCAACTGAGTCGAGCCGAGATCGGTACAACTGAGGCTAGCCGTCGCGGATCGCCAAAAGAAAAACGAAATACCTTCGGGATTGACCTTTCGTACCGATTTTCAAATGGGTATTCGGTTTTTCTAAAATACGGCTTTTCTCGGGTTGAGAACCGTGATTTTGTCCCCAGTGATGCTGAGTATGACAATCTCTTCCGCATCGAATTTACCCGTAAATTTGGCAAGTAGCGCTATTTTGTTCAATTCTGCAAATCTACAAAAACCCACCGATGTTAATATCGTTGGCGGTGTCTTAGGGTAGTTACTACCATAACGATTTCTCTCGTTTACCCTGACCGGTGCATATTTGCACAATTGTGCAATATAGACCTAATGTCAACTTCTGGCCGATTACGTCTAAGAACAATTTGAACTGTTCGGTTTAGCAGCAATATGAAAGGTGGGCGTTAAGGGGAATCTCGATTGTGTCGGGTCCTTGGTAATCCGCTAGCTTACAGTCTAGTCTTACGCCTTATAGAGAACGGTTCTGAGACACCAACGGATCTGGCTAATGCGCTGCGCCGTAGCGTGCATACGGTGAGCCATACGCTTGGTAAATTGCGACTCGCCGATGTAGTACGTTTTGAGCGCTATGGCCGCCGGGTTCAGTATCGGTTGAAATATCTGGAGGAAGCACACCTTTTCCTAGGAGCCCTTAGCTCTATCGAGGAGGCCACGCACAAAAAGCGATAAAGGTCATGTGGGTTAGGGAAGGTTGCTCACTCTAGTAGAACTATCACATGTATTCAGTGACGAACGACGAAACTCAGACAAGGTCATTTTCACGGGTCAAGTGGTGGCCCGACCTTGCCATATTAAGCATAGTTTGTGGTCTCTTTCTGTTTTCACACATCGGAGCTGTGAGCTTCCTGGATCCGGACGAAGGAATGTACGGCTCCATTGCTCGTGAGATGGCGGAAAAGGGTGACTGGGTTACCCCGCACTTCAACGGAGTTCGATACCTGGCAAAACCTCCGCTGCAGTTCTGGCTTTCCGCGCTAACCATTGCCGCATTTGGCCCTTCAGAATGGAGTGTCCGTTTATGGAGCGCTCTCCCTGCTTTTGGCATTGTGCTTCTTATCTGGCGTATCGGGGCAAATCTCTACGGGCAATCTGCTGGATTGATCGCGGGCATTGTCTTTGCAACCTCCGTAGGAGCTTTTGTCTACACCCGCGTAACGATGCCTGATTTCCTTCTGATTTTTGCGTTGACGCTCACCATGTTTGGTTTCATACGGTACCAATGTTTAGCGGTCGAGAGTCAATGGCCAGGTGATGCAGTGAATCACCATTCTTCAATGACTTTCTACTCTCTCCTTTTCTGGTTGGGGATGGCGCTGGGCGTGCTCTCCAAGGGGCTTATTGGGATCATATTTCCCATCGTCATCCTTGGGTTTTACCTACTACTTGGTGCTACAAGCAGTCAATTGGCAAAATTCACTCGTGAACCGCGCCGTATTGGAATTAGCCCATTGGTTTTCCGTTATTCACTATTTACCAGACCAGCGGGTTTGTTGTTGTTCCTTGGTGTCACTGTTCCATGGCATGTGGTCGCGGCCTGGAAGAATCCAGGGTTTTTTAACTATTACATTCTCGACAATCAGCTCCTACGTTTTTTTAATTCGCGGGGTTATGTCGAGGACGATGTTCCGATGGGCACTTTTGCCTTTTTGGCCGTGACATTTCTCTGGTTTTTCCCGTGGAGCCTATTTCTTCCAGCCGCGATTCGTGAAGTAATTCCCAAGTGGTCGACCCCAAACTCCTCTGCTGGAGGCGGTCAATCGGTGATTCACGATAGTAAAAAGTTAACGGCAAAGAAAGAGTCGGCCAATGAGGCCTCAAGGCTTTTAATAGGTGCCTGGGCGTTGGGAGTTTTGCTCTTTTTTACTCTATCGCGATCTAAACTGGAATATTACGGGCTCCCCGCTTTTCCAGCTTTGAGTATCATGGTGGGGGCAACATGGGCTCGCGCACTCCAGGGCATTGGACATAAGACGGCGGAGGCTTCTAGGCATGGAGCGGATTGGGACCATGGGCCATCGCCGGAAAGAAGTGTCACCCCTGTTTGCCTTAGGAGGTGCCTGGGTGGTGGCGCAGTGGCCTGTGGGCTGGTGGGTTTAAGTCTTCTCATTGCGGGCAACCTCATTGAGCCCCAGACTGTAATCGCTGGCTTCGGCCAGTTGAATGGATACTACCGTACGCTTGTGGATCAGGGCGTTGACTTGCCCGTCAATTCCATAAGGCCTTTTTTCAGGTTTTTGGGGGGAGTTGGAATGGCGCTGGTTGTGGGTTTGCCGCTGTCCTATTTCTTATTTTCCCGCAACCGTTTGATAAGTTTCGTTGTTCTGGTCGTGGTTTCCGGAGCCATTGCTTGGCAGGTGCACCGGTTAAACTTTGTTCTTGAGTCACATCAGTCAACTCTGCCCATTTCGCAGGGGCTGCTGGCGAGGATCGGTCCAGGAGATCGGATCGTTCACGAGGGATCTCTTGACTACAGTGCGGGGCTTCCGTTTTACACGGGGCATCAAGTATCAATTTTAAACGGAACTCGGGGAGCTCTCGATTTTGGTTCGCGTTACCATGAGGTACAGCACCTCTTTCTCAAAAATACCGATTTTCATCGACTGTGGAAGGGCAGTCAGAGAATCTTCCTAGTCACGGGACTGATGAGTAAGGAAAGCGTTATTGAGGGGTTGCCCCACGACAAAGTCATTCTCGTTGACAAGTACGGCACACGTAGGCTGTACACGAATAAACCATTGAAATAATGAAACCTCTAGGTGACAAGAACCGGCCCGGAAGTTTCAGCTCCGACGATAATTGGATAAGGGATCTGACTCTCCTCGTTGCTGTGAGTGTGCCGTTCCTCTTTTGGGGCATTGGATCCGTTAGTTTCCTCGATCCGGATGAGGGCATGTATGGGGATATTGCCCGAGGGATGGCTATTGGTGGAGATTGGATCAGGCCTCATTTCAACGCCTTACCTTATCTTGAAAAGCCCCCTCTCTATTTTTGGTTGGGGGGGCTAACCATGAAATTGTTCGGCCCCTCCGAATGGGCAATTCGGTTGTGGTCAGCGCTGCCAGCTTTGGGATCAGTCCTTTTGGCATGGCAGCTGGGACGCCTGATTTACGGTCCCAAGGCGGGCCTGATCGCCGGATTGGCACTGGCCACCAACGTGGGATTCGTCTTGTACGTCAGGAAGGTTTCAACTGATTTTTTGCTAGTGTTTT
>JACZQL010000376.1 GCA_022545745.1 Deltaproteobacteria bacterium
CTTTTCTTCCGTCACCTGCGCTTCCGCTGACCGAAACCCGCCACTCCCCATGGAAGTCTGGGGTGTCAGTCCCATATGGGCCATCACCGGTATGCCCGCCTTCACGATGGCTTCAACGGTCGGTGCGTATTCGGCTCCCACCTCCAACTTCACCGCCTGGGCCTCTCCTTCCTGAATCAGCCGGCCGGCATTCCGGATCGCCTCTTCTTTGTTTACTTGATAGCTCATGAACGGCATGTCCCCTATGACCAACGCGTGTTTGCTACCCCGGCTTACGGACCTGGTCATCAGGACCATTTCATCCATGGTCACCGAGTTATAGTCTTCGTGTCCCAGCAGGTTCCTCCCACCGCTATCCCCCACAAGGATCATATCCACTTCAGCGCGGTCAATGAGTTGAGCCATGGAAAAGTCATAGGCTGTCATGACTACAATCTTTTTCTTTTCAGCCCTCATGCGGTTTAAATCAGGAATGCTCACTCGTGCCATAAATACCTCGTCATAGTGTTTGATGCTTTTATCTTCTGTGAATTAAGGCAAGGACCTTTGCAGGCACCACTGAAAGATTCAAATCACGCTAGGAACTCATCCCTACCTAGTGGGTGGCCTTACTCGTACCAGGGCTTACTTTTGCAGGTCTGTACTCGGATTCACTCTCTGCCTCAGTGGTAATGTTTCCAATCCGGAGGCCGAGGCGGCCAAGATAGTAGAGCCCGACCAGCGTGACTGGAATATACTGAGCAAGATGGTAGTACACCGAGGCGCCCAGGACGTGGACCTTTTCAGCGCCAAAGAAGCTCAAACTCACCCAGAAACAGAGCTGGATCACCCCGAAAAATCCCGGCACCGATGGGACGGCTACACCGAATGCCGTCACACCCATCACGACGAAGGAGGCGCGCAATGGCAAATGGACTCCAAAACTCCACAAGGCCGCATAGATCATCGCTCCGTTCAAAAACCACTGCATGGCAGAGGTAATCACGATCCAAGAAACGAGCTTGGCGTCACGAAGGGAGGCCAGTCCTTCGGCTCCGGACTCAAGCATTCCGGTAAGCGAGGCTCGAAAAGTTGCGGGTAAAATTCGTAACCGATCCAATACCCACTCCACCACTGCCACGAACCGCTCTGTCCAGAAGACATAGACTGCAAAAAACAGGAAAGCGATTGCAGTCAGCCCCCCTAAATAGAGGCTTGTGACCGCGTAGGATGCGGGGAGTTCCACCAGCAGCAGGCTACCGCCAAAGAAAACTAGAATGGTCGCAGTATCAAAGACCCTTTCCAGGACCACACTCGACAGGACAGCCGTCTTAGAGATATTGAACTCTCGCCCAAAGACCAGGACACGGGCCAACTCACCCAAACGGAGTGGGAGGACATTGTTTCCCATGAACCCGATCATCATGGGTCCTGCCACTTCGCGAATCTGAAACTGGCGCAAAGGGCAGAGCAGCAACTTCCATCGAACAGCCTTCAACCAGTAGAAGATAAAGAGAAACGCCAAGAACACAGGTAAAGACACATAATTTGCCCGTTGAAAACTGGCGCGGATCTCATCCAGATCGATCCCCCACAAGGCAACAACCAGAGAGGCGACCGTAACAATAATTCCAAATCCGATCTTGAGGGTGCGGCTGCGAGCGATGATGATTTCTCCTATAACATCAGCAATTTACAAATTATTGGATGCCGTAGGCCGAGACAAGATTGGCCCTTAGTGACTCCGGCAAATTCAGATCCATAAACTTAATGGTACGCTCAACTAAGGTCAAGCGGAACCGGATTTTGCCGGCAACGATGGAGAAAACTCGAGCTGGTGGTGGATACGGCGCGCGATGTTTGGGGTTAGGGTTGACCCCTTTCTATTGGCTTGGCGCGCTAATCTGAAAAATGTAGCAAGACACCGTCAGGGTCAGAGGTTGCATAACACCCCATTCGACAAGCCTCCAAGTTCTTCTGCTTGGTCGCTCCGTCCCTACCGATGGCTATCTTTCTCGAGCCCGAACCTGGGGAAGACACACCGATTTCTTCCATATCCTTTTTGGCACTTTCCAGGTTTTCCACCTTGAAACCGATATGATCCATTCCCTCCCTCATGCCCCTGTAAGCAACCATGTTCCAGGGGCGAATGACCAGGCACACGGTACCATCGGTGAGGTAAAAGTTCTCCTGATCGGAGAGATCTTCCCTGATGCTGAGCTCATAAACCCGTTGATAAAATCGAGCCAGAACGCCAGGATTGGCAGCTCGAATGGCGATGTGGTCGAGGTGCCGCGGCTGTTCCCAACTTTTCTCGGTATACCCTTCCCTCACGTTGGCCATGCCCTTCTGGGAAAGGTCGAATTGATTGCCCGCGGGATCATGGGTCCTCAATCCGGCAAAGGGCACGTGTTCCTGACTCTTTGCCACAATTATATCCGGATAGCTCTCCTTCAGCCTGTCCATCACCGTTTGGACATCCCCCACCTCGATACCGAAGTGATCGAGTCCCGCAAGGAAACCGGGTTGCCTCTGTAATAGTGCCAGACCTATGATGCCGTCACTGATATGCCCGCGGTTGGGGTTGTAGGTACCGGTCTCGTCGGTCATACCGGTGGTAATCTTCTTCATTCCAAGAATGGTCTGATAAAACTTTGCCATTCTGTCATAGTTTTCGGTGTAGATGGCGACATGTCTGATCTTGGTAAACATTGCCGTTGACCCTCCTTCGTTTCACAATTGCACCGTTTCCCGTATGCATCTTACCGGCACGCGCTCACCTCTATTACTCCAATTCATATCTTAATCAATACGTTAAAATGAAAAAAAGGGCCGCACCTTAGAAGAAACGCAAGAATTGACAGCCTGAACACCCCGCTACCAAAGGTCGTTGGCTGGCCTACGCCGAGTTGGAAGGCCCCCCATCGGGGATGAACTGAGGAAGCTCATTGCGATCAGGTTAGATCCGCAAATTCTCCAAACCAATCCTTGATCAATGACATTTTAGCCAGGGAGATGAAGAAGGCGAGCTGAGTCCTCGCCTGCCGAATTCCAACGGCAGGAAACCGAAAATAGCAAGAAGGCATACCTCGCCCTGATCGCTAATCGTAGCAGGTAGATCTCTTGTAACCTATAACGATATGGGTTACACTTTGCCGATGATATCTAGCTTCAAACATAAAGGTTTGGAGCGGTTTTTCGCTACGGGAACAAAAGGTGGTATCCGAACTCAACACCGCGAGCGTCTACGGCTAATTTTGGGTCGGTTGAACGTCTCTACGAGTGCGAGGGATATGAACCTCCCT
>JACZQL010000007.1 GCA_022545745.1 Deltaproteobacteria bacterium
TTGCTCATCAAGCGGTATGGCACGTGCAGGAAACCAGGGCGGCGGTCCAAATCTGGCCGTCGTTTTTTCTTGACACCCCAAAGGATGAGACGGAGAATTGTTCCATCTATGGCTAAATACCCCCCAAGGTCTGTCCAAAGTGTAAGGACTACCTGGGCTGGGTTGTCCCTAACCCTCCTGAGCCGAAGAGGGAGATCCCTTGGCCCTGTCGCTCAGGCTAGTCACCATGCGTGTACCCTCTGAGATGAGCAGAAGTTTTGACTAGAGGTGATTTTATGGAATTCTTTCAATGGGCAGATTCCTCCTTGGTATTTGTGTTCCGGGTCGGTTGGATTGAGATTGTCGCAAGGTTGACAAAACCTGTCAAGCTCAGTCATTGATTTCGTTGAGCTTAGTGATTTTTATGGATTTTTATGTGTAAAAAGTGGTTCCTGGATTGTTGTCACTAGTGAAGGGGTGTTGCGGCATGTAGAGGCGGAAGCCAAGTAAGGCTTCTGGGGATTAAAGAGGGGGCGTCAAGGCCAGTTAGCCTAGAGCAGCGCAGACTTAAAGGCCACCTTGGCTGATTTGCCTATAAAATGTAAACTAAAACCACTTCTGCTCATCTCAGAGGGTACAGGCAGAAGACAATACGGGTCAGCAGCCTGTGGAAGCTGCTGGGTAAGAAATTGAATCCGAAGACGATCAAGGAGCTGCAGTTACATCTTGCGGTTCGCCATGGGGCCGTGGATGAAGGAACATCCCTTCGTGATATCGTCCAGCGGGCCTTGGGGGAGTACCTGGAGCGAGTCCGTAGAGAAGACTAATGAATGAAACAATACAGATACAGAGATTTGCAAACAATCCTTTAATAGAGCCACATCCACACCACAAATGGATGAGTGTAAATGTATTTAATCCCGGAGTGTGTCTTGATACTGATGGGTTATACAAGATGCTCTTACGTGGTGCTTATACTGAAGACCAATCAATGTCTGATCTAGGTCTTGCTTTCAGTACTGAAGGAACGAAGTGGCATGTATTAAATGAGCCAGTATTAGAGTGTGGCTTTAACGCTCATTGTTCACGGGGAATTAGAGATGCTAGAATTGTAAAATGGATTGATGGATGGTGGTATGTCTTTACAACAGTCCTTTCAGCCTCCGGGGGAAAGATTGGAATTTGGAGGACAAAAAACTTCTTTGAGTTTGAATGGGTTGGTATTCCTCTTAACCAAGAAGATACAGATGCCACTATTATTCCAGAACCAATTAATGGTTATGTATATATGATCCATAGGCGGAATCCTCATATATGGATTTCTCGTACACAGGATATGTCTTTAAAGACTGGCTGGGGTGATAGTCGGGTTTTGATCCGTAAAGATCAATATTATAATCACCCTGATCATCTTGTATCTCCTAACAAGATAGGTATTGCTGGACAAGTAATTAAAACATCAAGTGGGCATTGGTTATTGAAAACGCATGTAGTACATAGATGGGACCCTAAAGTAACGAAGTACTCTTTTCTTATTAACAGATCGTATTCACTCAGTTTTGCAGTACTTGATCTGTTGAATCCTACAGAGGTTGTTTATGTACACAACGAAGGTATATTGTGGCCAGAGGAAAGACATGAAATTGTAGGTATTGTTCCAAATGTTGTTTTTAGCTGTGCTACTGTTGATCCCGGAGGTGATGCTCTTCTCGAATATTGGGGAGGAGCTGATACGGTGATATGCGGCGGTAAACTAATGAAAAAAGATCTTGTTATTAAAATAAGCGGGAAGGAAACACCTCTGTTTCCGGAGTATTGTTAAGCGTCAGCGGAATAGACAAAAGTATGGAGGTGATCCCTATAAGGACTGCCATGATGCCCGCATCAGATGGCTACAAGAACAGCTAATGAGGGAACGGTAACTACCGGGTTACCTCGCTGCGTCCCCTTATTCCTGCAAGTCCGTCAATCACGCCCGTAGCTGGCCGTGAAACCTTCTGAGGGCCAGATCACCTAGAAAAAAGAAGAGACCCAATCCAGACAAGGCCCACCATGTCTCCTGGGCGGATTGCCTGCTCGTTTTACGCGGAGTAAAGAGTCGTTCAAGCCCTTCCCTTAGGCTCTCTGGCCGTAAGATCTCTCCACCCGTCTGCTCGGCCAAGTGGCTAAGCAATGTCGTGTTCGGCCTGACCTCGCGGTATTCCTTCGAGTAGGGAGCAACATATGGCACAGTGGTTGCAACTGAAGCAGCATCTCCTTTCTCACCCTGTTCGAAAATGGTGAGGAAGTAGGTCCCGCTCTTGGGGGCGGTAAATCGGGTCTCATATCTTCCAGGTGCAACCTGATAAAACGATCTCTCCTGACTGGTTTTCTCCGGACCTGTCAGTATCCCCTTAGGCCTGAGTTGATTCATAAAGCGACCATCAGCAGAGAAAAAATCCACCTGGGTCCTGATCTCTTCCCCCTCCTGCCGAAATTCGGTCTGCACCCTGTTTTCCGACACTCTTTTCATGGCACTCCGAGCGAGCTGACTCACCCAACGAGGGAAATCCTCCCACTTCACCCAGTCCCTTCCCCACCTACCGGTTAGATCCGAAGTAAAGGCAACAACCCTTCCAAGACCGTATCGCCAGGAGATCAACAGGGGATCATCCCCCACTTTCATATGAATTTCCGCAATGGGTTTAGGGTGAGTCAGGACATACCCCTGCACGGCAGGTATTTCATTCGGTGACAGTCCCCTCATAGGCCCGCTCCCCTGAATCACCTTCGGCTGGACGACTTTCTCCACCAAGAGGTCCTGTGAGATCAACAGGGTTTCCGTGGTAAAGATCTGCGGGATGGTCCTGGGATCAATCGTCGCGTAACCTCTCCCTTTCCCAATCCTGGCAATTTGAGCCATGAGGGCGTGGTCAGCATCACTGCCTACGGAAACCGTCGATACCGTAGTGGACTCATCCGCCAACTTCTTTACCAGGGCCCGAAAATCACTCTTATCCGTGAGCCCATCAGAAAGAACCAACACATGCTTGATGGCGGCCTCTTTGCCGGAAAAGGCTCGTTGAGCCTCAACCATGGCCTTGTAGAGATCCGTACCACCATCGGATTGTAGGGACGCAATACGCTCAGCGATCCACTCCCCCCTCTCTACCCGGGTGAAGGGGATCACCCACTGCCATTCGGCGTCAAAGGCGAGTATGCCCACCTCATCGGAAGGATTGAGCAACTCCGCAGAGGCAATGGCCGCTGCCTTGGCCAGATCCAACTTCGTCGCACCCCTTTCCCCCTCGCTCATGCTGCCCGACTTATCTAGCACAAACAGAAGAGCCACTTGGGGGAGTTCCAGGCGCGCGGGAGGCCTCATGTCCACGGGAAGGACCCTTTCCAGGGGAGTCCTGTAATAGCCCCCTGCCCCATAGCTTTTGGGCCCGCCAATGACGATTAAGCCGCCTCCCAAATTTTTTACGTAATTCTCGATCACCTCCATCTTTGCCTGGGAGAGACGATAGGCAGGGAGATTATCAAGTACCAGAAGATCAAAGGCGGAAAGCTCGGGAAGGCTCAGACGCGCCCGGAGGCCAGAGGTCTCAACCACTTCGTATCCCTGAACTTTCAAGGCGCGAGCCATGAAGCGTTGAGTATTCTCCGGAGAATGTAGATAAAGAATCCTGGGTGGTCCCTTGACCTCGATGACACCCTGGAGAAGATTGTTTTCCGCAAGCGTATCCTGGCGAGATTCCACCAAAAGCTCTAGGGTATGATTTCCTCTTTCCCTCAGCACCTCTCTAAAACTGATCCAGTTGGTCCCCGGTTTCAATGTGACCTCGGTTTCTCTTCGGATGACACCATCCCGCATGAGTTGGATGCGAACCGTGGCATCACGGAGGCTTTCGATGGCCCCTCGGACCTCAAAGGTCTCCGCGCTGTCCACCCGATGAGGTAAGACCAGATCTTTTACATAAACCTCATTTCGGCCCTGAAAGAAACTCACTGGATATGCCCAAACTTGAACGCCATGGGAGCGGAGGAGCGGGATCAGCGTTGAGACCTTTCCGCGATTCTCATTACCGTCGGAAACAAGGAGTATCCTTCCCTCGCGATCCCCACCCAACTGGGCGTGGGCGGCCTGAAGAGCAGCGGCAATGTTAGTCTGCTCGCGGCCTCCTGCCGGGGAAAAGTCAAATTGAGGAAAATCACCACGCGGGAAAAATTCCCAAGCGGGGTGGTGGGCAAATGTAAGAAGTCCAACCCTAGTCTTAGGTCCCTTGAGACGCTGGGCCTCATCCAAGATGGGAAGGGCTACCTCCTTTGCCTGCTGTCCCACGCTGCGAGAATAATCCACCGCAAGGATCACATCCAATTCATCGATAACCTTAAAGAATAGATTCGGGTTGACCAGGGCACCGATCACTGCCAAGAGGGCAGGGATGCGAACCAGTAAAGGATAAAAAGATCCACCACCGCGGAAAACTATAAACCCTTCGGCCAGCAACAGGAACAAAACAAACGCCAGCAGGTAAGGCCATAGGGACATCCCTCTCTGAGTCCTCCCGATGTTCACCGCCTCCGTGCGGGCCACCGGGGGCACGGTGAAAGTTGCTCGGATTTGCGACTCGCTTTCACTAAAGAGATTGACGGCGAATTGACCTTCACTCTCTCCCGCCTTGAAGTTATAAAACCCCACCTCGAAGGTGTTGGGAAAGACCAGAGTCCTAGAAGTCTGCTCCAAGGTTTCTTCTTGGCGAGAGGGCGTTCTAACCTCAACCTGACCATAGACCTCTTTGAGACGCAGCGTGTGAGAGGTACCCGCTTGGACCTGAACCGCAGGAAATTCCGCCTTCCCCGGGCGAAACCACGCAAAGGCATTGCCAAAGAGAATGGGAAAGGAAACTCTGAAAGGGAGATCTGAATGCAAGAGATCAAAGCCGAAGACCAGGGTCCTGAGCCTATCCGTCTCCAAGGCGTAAATCAGTGGAGTCTCCTCAGATCGAGCCAGGGTGACTCCCTCCCCAAGGGGGACCAACCGCAACGCCTCACTGACATACAGCTGATCGAGACGAAGCCCTTCTGCCAGGGGATGGCTCTCGGCCCAAGGAACAGTCCGGGGCCTGACCACCTTCCCTGCTACCTTTAAAGGGATGCCTTCGCCCACGGTATTAATGAGAATAAAATTCCCCTCCACAAGGCGCGGGGACTCAATCCCGTTCAAGACAATTACATCGTACTGTTTAATCTGTTGCGCTAAGGATTCGCTGTCCAATTGATCCGTACGCGTGACTCGCACCTGCGGAAAAGAACGAAAGAGGTGCTCTAAAAATAGATTTTTCTTCCCCGCATAGAGAACGCGAAGCAAAGGGGATTCGGAAAGAGCAAGGAAGGCACGGTTGTCGGTCAAAAAATCATCGTCCACCGCGAGCAGAGCCGTGGCTCGCTCCTTCAAGGGCCCCCGATAAGGATAAATGAAGACCCGCCTTCCCTCCGCACCGATTTCAATGTCCTCGCGCACCGGGTTTTCTTCCCCAACCATCACCGTCAGCGGAGCACGAATAGGGCGAGACGTGAAGTTTCTGATGCTCACCATGATTTCATATTCGCCCCGTTTGGCTGGAACACGCCTGAATTCAAAGCCCGTGATGGCAACGTTTTCGCTTCCCCCCGTGACTCTCACCAAACGAAGCGACGGAGACTGCCAGGGGAGGTCTTCAATACCCTCAAAGGCGCCGTCGCTGATGACAACCACCTGATCGCCGCTTTCCTGGCGGAGGAACGAATGGGCGAAGAGGATGGCCTCTTTAACCTTGGCCGGTGTATCCGTTGCGCGAAGACTTCGCGCTAAAGCCCTCATCTTTTTCCTGTCTGACGTGAAAGGCAATAAAACCTGCGGTGTTGGGCCCGCTTCGATGACCATCATGCGCTGGCCTGAAGGCTGGCTGTTGATTAGGGAAAGCAATTCCCCACGGGCAGCTCGAAAGCGGCTGCCAGCGGGTCCTTTTGCCTTCATGCTTGCGCTGGCATCCATCACCACCACCGTATCGCCAGCCCGTTGGCCATAACCCAGCAAAGAGGGATTGGCCAACGCTGCAATGAGGATGAGGGCGATGAGAATTTGAAGAAGGAGGAGGAGGTTTTTCTTCAGGAGCCAGCCGAGCCGTTTCCCTACAGGCTGTTCCTGCAAGATCCTCTCCAGGAGAAATAGAGTCGTCGTCCTGAGTCTGTTCCCCTTGGGTCGAAGGCTATGAAGAAGAACAATGAGCGGGATCGCACCTAAGAGGAGGAAAAAGGCGTAGGGAGCTCCCCATTGCATGGGCGTTACCTGACCGTTCTCCCCTGCCGCAGGGTGCGCAGGACAAAGTCTTCGAAGGGGGTCTCCGTGGTGGTTCGGAGATAGTCCATTTCGTGGTTCCAACAAAAAGAGGCCGTCTCTTCGAGGTAACGCTGGACCTCTTCATGGAAGCGCTGAACCAAGGTGCTATCGAGAAAAAGCCTTTTCTCTCTTTCGCTCTCCACATCATAGATGGAAACATCCCCCACGGGCTCCAGCCGGATTTCCGATCCATCCAGGATATGGACAACCAACACCTTATACCCCTTCCTCATAAGCTCTTCAAATCCGGCTCTGCATCCCTGGGGATCGAAGAGATCGCTTACAAGCACCACCAACCCGCGATTGGGAAAGCGAAGGGAGAAGGATCTAGCAGAAACCCTTAAGTCCGTTTCACCATGGCAGGTGAGTTCCCGTAGAAATTTAAAAAGGGCAAGGATCTGTTTTCTTTCTCTCCCTAGCGATAGGTGGGAATCCACATCCGCTGAGAAGCTCGCCGCTCCGACCCTATCGTGATTGGTGAGGCCGATGTACCCAAGGGCAGCGGCCACACTTTTGGCATAGTCAATTTTCGGGGGGCTCCCCTCGGCCATGGATCGGCTCGTATCCAGGAGGAGATAGATGTTCATCTCCTCCTCCCCAATAAAGACCTTTAGCAGGAGCTTCTCCAGACGACGGTAAATGTTCCAATCCACATACCGGAAGTCGTCTCCCCTGTGGTACGTTCTGTAGTCGGAGAATTCGAGACTGGAACCCCTTCTCGCAGAAAGGTGCTCTCCCTTTCCTCTGGCGGAGGAGATTCTTTTCGCCACCAGCCGCAGACGTTCCAACTTCTTAAGGAACTCAGGTTCAAGAAAGGTTGGCTGGGAATCAGCGGCCATGGCTTACAGGGCCTCCGGTATCCTCTCCAGGACTCCCTCCAAAACCTTTTCCGCAGTCATCCCCTCTGCATCCGCTGCCAGGTTAAGAATGATGCGGTGGACTAGGCTAGGCATGAGGACTGCCCGTATATCCTCAAAGGAGACATTGGGCCGTCCGGAAAAGAAGGACCGCGCCTTGGCGGCCAAGATTATGCTTTGGAGCCCTCTTGGGCTGGATCCGTACAGGACATATTTCTGCGCCAGGGGGACACTCCACTCTCCCTGCGGGTGAGTGGCCATGACCAGGCGCACGGCATAATCTTTGACCACATCAGCGAGCGGCATCTCCCGTACAGCTCCCCTGATGGTAAGGATCCCCTCCCCATCGAGAATCTTGCTAAGAGGTGCAGGCGGGGCGGCCGTCGTAAGATCGGCAATTCGCCCCATCTCAGCCTGGCTTGGGTAGAGGACCAACAGCTTGAAAAAGAACCGGTCGATTTGGGCCTCGGGCAAGGGATAGGTCCCTTCCATCTCGATGGGATTTTGCGTCGCAAGGACCATAAAGGGATCTTTTAGCGGGTGCGACTTACCCACCACGGTAACGCTTCGTTCCTGCATCGCCTCCAACAACGCAGATTGGGTCTTCGGGGTCGCTCGATTGATCTCATCGGCTAACACAATATTGGCGAAGATGGGGCCGGGCTGAAAATCAAACACCTTCCTACCGGAAGGGTCCTCATTGAGGATGTTTGTCCCTGTGATATCCGCAGGCATGAGATCAGGGGTGAATTGAACTCGGGAGAATGTAAGGTTTAAAATCTCACCCAAGCTGCGAACCAGCAAGGTCTTACCCAGACCCGGGACCCCTTCCAGTAGACAGTGCCCCCCGCAGACAAGGGCGATAAAGACCTCTTCAATCAGCTTCTCATGACCCACCACCGCCCGGCTCATCTCGCTCTTGACCTTGTCAAAAACACGGCGTGAGTGGGCTATTCTTTCTCGAAACTCGCTTAGGGCCTCCAAAGTTATTCCTCCTTTAGATTCGGGCGCAGTTTTCTGTGATCATCCTGATTTAGCAACTCAACCTTTCACGGCTAGAGGTCCAATCAAAGCAGACACCGAACCGTGCCCTTATCTTTGACCACCGCTCATCCCCAGGGAAAGGAAGTAACTCTTCACTGTCTCCTTAAGGTCCTGAGGAATCTGCTCAGAGGAGAGTTCTCCCTCGACCTGCCGTTGGTATACGGTCACAATCTCTTCCTGCTGTACTTTACTTTCTCTTCCTTGAAACTCCCCCCTCAGTGTAAAACCTGCACTCGATCCTTTCCCGAATAACCCTTTGAGGTGGTCTTGGGCCTGCGCCCTGAATTGAGGGTATTGGACCTTTGGCCCCTTTTTCCCTGGTTGATCTCCGGGAAGGCTCCCCTTCGCAGACTTATCCTCAGACGAAGACGACGAACCCATTCGAGGCTGTCGCTCCATAGGCCGCGTGGTGTCCCCTTCCATCCCATCGAGCAGAAGGAGAAGAAATTGCTGGGCCTCCATGAGACCCTGACGATCCATCTCGGTGGCAGCCCTTCTTTCCAGTTGATCGAGGAAATCCCGTAACTGATCCTTGTCCATCTCCTGCTGGGATGACGGCTTATTTCCCATCTCTCCTTTGAATGGGGAAAGACTGTCAAGCTTCTTGAGGACATCAGTTCCCTGCACGCCTTGCCCCGGCAGTGCATTGCGGCGACTGAGTGCATCCTTTAGCTTTCCCACCTCTGCTTTGAAATTTGACAAAGCCTCCTTAGAGAGTTGCGGCAACGATCCTGCTGCCCCTTGGAAGGCTGCTAGCCGGTCCCCGATCCCCTGAGCCACATCGGCCAGGTCCTCCCGTAATCCCTCTTCTCCGATCTTGCCTTTCATACCCTTTTCCGCCACCTCCTCCAAGGCACGGGCCACTTCCAGGCTCTCGGTTAACTTGTCCTCCTTTGCCCTGTCGTGCAGACCCCGCGAATACTCCTTTACTTTCTTGGCCATGGAAACTCCCCTAGGTTCTCTACCCCAGTCCAGGTGAAAATCCACCCCAAACCATGCAATCAGCACCCAGAGAAGGAGTGCGGGAGGAGCCACAAAGGCATGCCAAGAAAGTTGCCGCTGAAAAAGACCCTGCACATTAACTGCTTTGAGGTTCGCTGCGGTTTCCTCCAGGACCAACAATTCGGCCGGTCTCCTGCCCCCGCGCCTAAGTATCTCCCAGGCCGTCACTGCCCTCTCCTGCAGGCGAAGGGTTTTATCTAGTCGAAGGATGGTACGAAGGGATTCCCTGCTCCCCCATGGGTGCCAGAGCAAAAACCCCGAGGTTATGATTAGAAATAAGATTGGGGTCAGAGAAAGGGGGCGGGCCCATGAGGGGAACAGGTCACCTAAAGGGAGAATCAGCAGGGAGGCTAGAACCGAGTAAACGAGGGCCGAAACAAGTATATACTCTCTCCTCTTAACCTTCTCCCAATTGAGCAACTGAAAGATTTTATCCTGTACGAGCGTCTGATCGTTGATCAAGAATATCCCTCCTTAAGCCTCTTCAGCGCTACCCCATAAGATAGCAGTCCAGAAACCAACAACGTAATGTGAAAGGCAAAATGAACGGTTGGTGCGTCCCATTGCCAATCCCAAAGCTTCAGTGGGCGCAGTTCCAGGCCTTCCAAGTGATGTAAAAGAAAGGCAACCGGATTGAGGGGAAGATACAGGAGTCCTGAAACCAAAAGCAAGCAGACCAACAGACACCGGATGAACACCCGCCGACTATCTTCCCTGTGATCCCACATTGCGAGGGCAAACAACCCCCACATACTATATGTGAGGGCATAAAAAAACAGCAGTAGCAGGGTCGATAGAATGGCTCCCACCGGGGCGTGCTCGATGGCTCCAGCCCAGACCAGAAGCGGCAATGAAAGGAGAAGGAATACCAACAAATGAAGGCAGACCAGCGAGATCTGACCCATGGCCACCCTCGTGAGATTCATCTTTCGTTGGGAGAACCAGAGCTTTGTGGGTTGGAACTTTGAGGTCAAAAATTCCTGGTTGGTGATCCTAAGACTGAAATAGACTAACAACAGCAAAGCGGCCACGGAGGATAACTTAAAAAGATAGGCAGGACCCATCCAGAAGCGGGGATCCCCTGTGGGAAGGACGAGGGTCAGGAACTGAATGAGGGCAAGGATAATGAGATAAAAAAAGTAGACCATGAACCCTCGTCCCTCGGTAAAATAGACATGAATTCCCTCCTGGAGGACCGGGTTGGTGATTTGTCTCACAGATCCTCCTCCTCTTCTACTTGCAGAGATAAGGGGGCTCGAAACAGGGTATAGCTATGGGACAAGATGCGTCTGTTGTTGACCCACACCCTGCGAGAGTCTCGCTCCACCCAGCCGATAATGAACGCCGAATTCTCTCCCCAACGGGTAAGTACCTGATCCTGAGGAAAGATCGAATTTCTGAAGAGGGCCACGCGAATCCTGTCGTTAAAGGGAATTTCTCGTATATCCAACTTTTCTCCCGGACCGTCCAGTTGCTTTCCATCCGGAGAGAGAGCGAACTGCCGGACCAAGCTCGACCCCAGGGGGATATCACCCAAGAGGTAACCCTTCCCGTAAAATATGAGCCAAACTTCCGTAAGATCCCTTGGACTCAAATTGGTTAGCTCCAGATAAATCTCATTCTCCCGCCTTGCCGCGTCGATCCGAAATGGGAAAGGTCTCACGGAGCGAATCCTGAAGAGCTTGAAATCCCACTCCTTTGACGGAAATTTAACAGACGTGGAACGCACCCCGTCCTCGATCTGCACCGGCGAACTGTTTGATTTGGCCAGGCGAGGTTGAACTACTTCGAGGTGGCTCCATCCCCTCTGCATCTGAAAGCTATATTGTTTCCTCCGCGTAGAAAAGAGGCCCACATTGGACTGGACCTCTGCGTACCCATCGGATTGACCATCCAAGAGGGTCGACGAAAAAAGCATGCCGTCTATAATTTGAGACCCCCGATCAAAAAAAACATACCCCCCTACCGTAAACAGGAAAACAAGCACCAGAAAAGAGACAGAAAGGATGGAACGTGAGAACTTCTGCTGGTACCAAAGCCGGACCAAAAGCAACAAGACACCCAGGTAGACGAAAAGAGAAACCAGGAACGGCACCAACGGGATACGGGTGGAAAAGAAGGTGGAGTCTGAGAGTAGTAAGGAAAAAACAGAGTCGTCCCAACTTGTCCAAAGGCCTGGTCTTCTCTCCGGAGGTGCCCCTAGAAGGTCCGAAAAGATGAGAGAGAGCCCATCCCATTGGGAAAGAGGCGGCCGGCCCATCGACGACGACGCGTGCGGGCTCCCAGCTCGCACCAGCATCGAGGGAGCGCCGCATGAAGATGCGGGGGCGATCGGTGAAGTCGTGCCAGGCGACGTAGACGACCGGGCCGGCGGCGGTGACGGCCGCGACGGTCGGAGGGAT
>JACZQL010000377.1 GCA_022545745.1 Deltaproteobacteria bacterium
CTCCACGCTACCAAAGCGGCGGTGGAAGAGGGAATCGTTCCAGGCGGAGGCGTGGCCCTCCTTCGGGCTATCCCGGCGATCGAAAAGCTCAAACTTGATGGGGATCAGCAATTTGGTGTAACCATCGTCCGGCGTGCATTGGAAGAGCCAATTCGCCTCATATCGGAAAATGCCGGAGTGGAAGGCTCAATTGTCGTGAATAAGGTTAAAGGCGAAAAAGGCAATTTCGGGTATGATGCGGCGAAGGACGAATATGGGGATTTGGTCGAGGCCGGCGTCATCGACCCAACCAAAGTTGTGCGATGTGCTCTGGCAAATGCCTCGAGCGTGGCCGGTCTGATGCTCACCACCGAGGTCACTGTGACGGATATTCCTGACGAAAAGAAAGACCCCGCAGGTAGTGGCCACATGCACGGAGGAGGAATGGGAGGAGGAATGGGAGGAGGAATGGGGGATATGTATTAAGCTCGACCCTTCCTTTCCGGAAGACGTTTTTGGCAAAGGCTCGGGGGAACCCCCGGGCCTTTGTTTTTTTTATTGCTTTCCCGAAAACTGAGATTCTCCACTTCCTCTTTCTCAAAACTTCCCGCACCTTCTGATTCTAAAAGGGTTGCGGGGGGATCCTTATCAGGAAACCCCAGAAAGTCCTCCAGCACCATCGGTAAAATCATGAGGGACTGGTCAGCTTGGAAACGTCTGTGCTATAAGCTGGACTCGTGGGCTGAGTAGCTCGGGAAATGAATTTCAAGGGGTAACCGTATGGTCCTTTTGGGGTTGAAGTATGGCGTGATCATTCTTGGGTTGTTGTTATTTGCCAGCCTCCAGGCTGGGGCCGGACCCCGAACGGAGTCGATTTGTAATTTGGGAATGGTAAAAGGAGAACCCGGGCGGAGTTGCCAGGTTCCCATTCCTGATGGCTGCACCGTCGCAAAATTTCCCGGCGATGATGAACGCTGGACAGATGTCTCAAAAGGCGGGGCCACGTCTTGTCAATTTAATGAAGCCGAAACGGACTGGAACACTGTTATTACCGGGACCTGTGGGCCCTGCAAAACCGACAGATGTTCGGGCCGATTCAGCGTTATGTTTAATTGCTCGGGACCCGCTCCTCCAGCGAGTCCCCATTCACCTCCCTCCCGGTGAGGGGTTTTTCCCTTCAAATTGAACACCTGGGCTTATGAAATACAACTGCCTGGATGGGTTGGGTCCATCAAGGGACAACCTCGACGGGAACCTGACATTTCCAGAATTTTATAACATGCCCATTTACCTCGATTCCCTTGAGGGACGAACAACCCGGTTTTCCACAGCCTCAGATTAGAATTTGCCAGTTTGGTCTGGCAAGGATTATCTCCTTTTGATCAATGTTTCGGACTCCATAAAGCAGGTAGCCAAGGACCTTGGTTTCCAGGCTGTTGGAATTGCCCGCGTTTCCGATCCGGGACATTTCCAGCAAGAATCAAACCAACACACTAGCTATCCCACGCCTTCATCGCCTGGCCTGCTTCCTTCGCTTCTCGATTGGCTCGCTCGTGGATACCATGGAACAATGGAGTGGATGGCCAATACCCCACACCGGAGAAGTGACCCTACTGCGGTTTTGCCAGGGTGCCGATCGATGGTCTGTGTGGGAATGAACTATTCCACCAGTCATCAAGCCGATGAAGGCCGTGGCAAGGGGCGCATTGCACGCTATGCGTGGGGAAAAGATTACCATTGGGTCATGGAGAAGCGCCTGAAGAAATTAGAACAACACATTCAGGATCTTGCACCTGAGGCGAAAACGCGGAGATATGTGGATACGGGGCCCATTATGGAAAAGGCTTGGGCACAACAGGCTGGCTTGGGATGGATTGGCAAACATTCCAATTTGGTCTCGCCGACATATGGGTCATGGCTCCTGCTAGGGGAGATTTTAACCACCCTTGACTTGGAGATAGATGAACCTGGAACCGATCTCTGCGGATCATGCAGCTTGTGTCTCCATGCCTGCCCCACCCAAGCAATGCCCGAGCCTTATGTCGTAGATGCCACCAGATGCATTTCTTACCTGACGATTGAATACCGGGGAAGTCCTGAAAACATTCCCCATGATCTTCGCCGAAAACTGGGCAATCGGATATTTGGCTGTGACGATTGTCTAGACGCCTGCCCGTATAACATCAATGCCCCCCAGACCGAAGAAACGGCGTTTCATCCATCCCAGGTAACCCTCGCTCCTGATTTGGAGGTTCTAGCTCAAATGACCGAGGAGGAGTTTGGAGAAACCTTCCGAACCAGTCCTATACGGCGTGCCAAGTACGCGGGCTTCCAAAGAAATGTCCGTCTGGCCTTGGCCAACGAACACAGCCCTGGCTATTTCAGCTCAACGACGGTAACGCCATCACCCCCTTCATCCGATTCCCCCGGTCGAAAGGAAAAGCCGTAAGGTGAACTGGAAAGGTACTCACGAACCGCCGTCTGGATGCAGCCGAGGCCAGGCGAATCGGCCTGGTTCACGAGGTGGTGCCCCTGGATGAGCTGTCCGCGGTCGCCGAGGGATACGCCCAGCGTTTGGCCTCGCTTTCGCCCGAAGCGCTCGCAGCGGCCAAGTCTGCCGTGCTGGCCGGCATGGACCTGTCTCTGGGTGACGGGCTGGCGCTGGAGTGGCGGACGGTAGCAAAGCTTCTATCGTCCTACAGCTAGGCAGCGGCGAAGTGAGGCAATCGAACTCTCCTAATAGCCGGCCCGTCCCCTCCACGTGCCGTGTAAAATTCACGAAGTAGATTTCAGACGTTTTTAGTGATAATCTTTTGCCGCAGAGCGCTCAATACGGAGTGAACAAGTAACAGATGAACACGACGGAGTTTTTGACAATATCGTCGCTCATAGTGCCCGACAGGGTGGCGATGATATTCGAAGAGAAGCGAATAACCTACGAGCAGCTTCAAGACCGGGTAAATCGCCTGGCCAACGCGCTGGCCGAGATGGGAGTGGGCGAGGGCGACCGTGTGGCGATGCTGCAGGTCAACTGCAACGAGCAGATAGAGGCCTATTTCGCCGTCGCAAAGCTCGACGCGGTGTACGTGCCGCTAAACTTTCGGGCGCGGGCCGACGAGATCACTTACATGTTGAACGACTCCGCTCCCAAGGTCCTGTTCCTCGGAGAGCGCTACATAGACATGATCAGGGAGTGTGCGGACCAGCTGGAGTCCGTCGAGCACTTCATCGTGTTGGAGGGCACGGCAGATGGCTGGCCGTCCTATGACGCGTTGATAGAAAATGCGAGCGCCGAGGCA
>JACZQL010000378.1 GCA_022545745.1 Deltaproteobacteria bacterium
GCCTAGATCTTGCCAATAACCCCCAAAGGTGAAGCCATAGAGGGGCTCCCCTTGCAGCAACATCTTCGGATAGGTCACCCTGGTTAGGCTGAAGGGGCTTTGACCGTCCATGTAATCGAAAACCTTTGGCTCCATGATTTGAACCCCGGTGAACATGACCTTGCTCAAAGGAGTGGAGGGCGATTGGGAAGGTCGTTGGCCCAGGAAAGAATGGATCTTGCCGTCTGATGCGGTTTCGATGGCGCCGTACTGATCCGCCATTTCATCTTCGCGTAGAACCAACGTGGCTGTGGCTTTCTTCTGCTGATGAAAGGCAATGAGGTCATTTAGGGTAAGATCGATGAGGACATCGCTATTGATGACGATGAAAGTCCCCTCATCAAGTAGGGATTTTGCTCTCAATAGCCCGCCTCCGGTGTCGAGGAGTTCTTCTTCTGTCAAATATCGGATATGGATATCGAGCTTTTCCCCGTTGCCCAGCGCCTCTTCGATCATTTTCCCTAGATGATGGAGGTTGATGATGATCTCCGTAATCCCGGCTTCCTTAAGCAGGCGGAGAGGGTATTCGATCATGGGCCGGCCCCAAACCGGAATCAGGGCCTTGGGAAGTTTTTCGGTTAGCGGACGAAGACGCTGGCCATAGCCCGCGGCAAAGACCATGGCCTTCATCGCATCTCCATGAATTTGGAAGCCAGGACGGGCATTAGCTTTTCCAGCCGGGGAAGCCTCATCAGATTGCGCTTCACTCGCTTTAACGTTATTGGGATGTACTGCTTGTAGCGAGGCTTCCCCTTCACCAGGTCCAGGTATTGAAACCTTCCTACCACTTTAAGGTCTCTCTGCAGGGCTGAGAGGAGATAGTTTTCAATAAATTCGTCTCGCGAGCTTATCTTTTCCCCCGTTTCCTCCATGCGACGGAGGTAATAGTCGAGTAACTGGGTTTCCAGTTCAGGCCGGATGACGCTGTCCGTATCTCGGTCATTCAGCAGCGAGGCCAGATCATACTGGATGGGTGCCAGCAGGGCGTCTTGGAAGTCGATCATGGCAAGCTCTCCCTCGTGAACCATTAGGTTCCAACTGTGATAGTCCCTGTGGTTCAAGTATGGCGGTTGTTGCTCCAATTGTCGGGAGATGGAGGCAAAGGATTCAGTCAGCAATTCCCTTTCCTTTTTTTTGAGGGTGTCTTTTTTCCCGCGTTCCATACCATATTCGATGAAGTGTTCGAATTCCCACATGTAGAGGCGAAAGTCGAATCGCTGCTTGAATGCAATGCAGGACTCATCCCGTGCCCTGGTGCCGTTGATCTGGAGCAATAGAAGTTGATCGATCGCCTTCTCATACCACCTTACGGTCTCGGCGGGCGCCAGACCCTGCACCGAGTCCCAAAGGGAGCGGTCCCCAAGGTCTTCCAACAGGAGGAGCCCCTGGTCGGGCCACTGACCGTACAGTGCGGGGATTCGTACCCCTAACTTGGTGAGGAAACGGTGGAGATTGAGGAATGGGAGTTCCTTTAGGGGCTCGCTGAAAACCGCTAGCTCCTCTGAGGAAAGGGGCAAGCTTCCCCCTGCCAGCTCCATGACAACGGCTGAGGGGGGGACGCCTGGACCCGTTAGAAAAGCTCGATAATACGATCTGCTTGAGGCATCACCTGAGAGCGGTTCGAGACGCTCGAGCCGAGCATGGTTGCCCAAGGTTTCCTGAATTTTATCCGCTACGAGAGTTTCAAACGCTGTTTGGACCATTCGAATCCGCATGTTGTACAGGGTAGGTCTAGAGAGTATAATAACTTATCTAGTGGATTTTCCCAGAGGCATCGTTGTCCTTTCATTCTTTTTCGTATTCTACATCCTGCTGCAGGTCTATCTCTACCAGCGCTTCAGGGCTTATCTGCGCGCTCGTATCCAGCGTGAGGGGACACGGAGACTCCTCGGCGGCCTGGTAGCCTCCTTTCTCCTTCTCACCCTTCTTCCCATCATCGGACACATCTTTTTGAATTGGGATCTCCATGAGCGCTACCCCTTGGCCATGCGAATCCTCTTCTCGTCCTTTGCGGTTTGGGCCTTCGGGTCTGGGGGATGCGCCGTGATCCTTGCGGGTTACGATTTCTGCAGTCGGTTTTTCGCGAAAAGATCGCCTGAGGCTGAAGCCGTTGATCCCGGGCGGCGTGATTTTCTCAGAAAGGGACTGGGTCTGGCCGCCACAACACCGTTCCTCATCTCAGGTTATGGGGTCATTCGCAGTCGTTACCGTTTTCAGGTGGAGCATTTTGAGTTACCCATCAACGGTCTCCCGTCCGCTCTCGCTAATCTTTCTATTGTCCATCTCTCGGATATCCATATGGGGCCCTTCATGCCTAGGGAGGAACTTGCGAAGTACGTGGAGGCCGCAAATAGTCTGCAACCGGATTTGGTTGCGCTCACAGGGGACTTTTTGACCATCAGTTCGGATGAGGTCCATCCCTGTGTGGAGACCCTTGCCGGTCTGAAGGCCAAGTATGGAATTTTTGCGTGTCTCGGTAACCATGATGTCTTCGCCGGTGCGGAAAATCAGTTGACTCATGGGTTCAATCAGCGAGGTATTCGGGTCCTGCGCAACGATGCGACCACCCTCCGGGTCAGGAACACATCCATGAATGTTCTCGGGATCGATGATATCCTCTGGGGCGACTACGATCTCACCCGGGCCATGAGGGCCAGTGAAAAGGAACCCGGGGAGTTGAAGTTGTTACTCTCGCACCGCCCTGAGGTCTTTCCCTCGGCCTCCCGGATGGGAGTCGATATCGTCCTCTCGGGTCACTATCATGGGGGTCAGGTGAAACTCGCTCCCTATCCCGAGAGCCTATCCATTGCCCGCCTGATCACCCCTTATGCGGAGGGTCTCTTTCACCTTCCGGGGCGAACCCATTCCCCTGGGATGAAGGGAGCCAAAGATTCCCTTCTCTTTGTGACTCGGGGTGTTGGCATAACGGGTCTACCCATCCGTATCAATTGCCCCCCGCAAATTGCTCATTTAACGCTGGTCCCTAATCGTAAGGCGTAAAAGGTCGGGCCCCCCTTCTTCTTAGCACGGTATTAGATTCCACAAGACCTGCCCGATCCCGCCATAGAAAGCGCAAGTATTTCCTGTAGAACTGGATGAGGCCCTAGACCAGTGAGACCTTCCTTAACTTTGGTTCGAGACGGAATCCAATTGTCCCGCGGAATCAGTTAAATTGGACAATTCCACCAGTTTAGGTTAGTAACTGGGCACAACGAAAGACCAAAAGCGAACTATCT
>JACZQL010000379.1 GCA_022545745.1 Deltaproteobacteria bacterium
ATTGATTTTATCGGCCAGGGAAAATATCCCATTCTGCTCGGCACCTCTGACTCGACGGCCGATGCCAGGATGAAGCAGGGCTTGCCCATCAGGATTTTGGACCCCCGCGAGCTAAAGGAAGGCTCTGATATTAGTCCTGCCGCAGGAAACGTCGCCGTTTTTACACGAGCGCCTCATCCTAACGCAGCTAGGGTCTATCTCAACTGGCTTCTCTCTAAAGACGGTCAGACCACCTTCGTTCAGGCAGCGGGGTATATCAGTGCTCGGCTGGATGTCCCTACCGACCATTCACCATGGCGGATTCCGATCCCGGGTGCGATCAAGACCTACGACCAGGCGGCCATGGATAAAAAAGGTGAGATCGTCAGATTCCTGCGAAAGGTGTTAAGACGCTAGGGGGTATTTTTGCTTGTTGATGCTCGGGCTGTTGATGTCCGACTTAAATGGGAGGTAAGAGATGCCCTTTGAAGGACTGCGTGAATTTATAGACCTGCTGGACAAAGAAGGGGAGCTTGCACGCGTCAAGGTACCCGTGGATCTGAATCAGGAGCTTGGCGCTGTCTGCGTGAAGAGCCTCAAAAACTATGGCCCGGCATTGCTGTTTGAGAAGCCGGGAGGAAGGGATATCCCCGTGGTGATCAACCTGCTGGCAACCCGCCGCCGCTACGCGCTGGCCATGCAGTGCAAGCAGGAAGAGATTCACGAAGAGTGGAACCGTCGCGCAAGTAACCCATTGCCACCCATTATGGTGGAGAGTGGGAAATGCCAGGAAGAGGTTTGGCTGGGAGAGGAAGCGAATCTGAACCGGCTCGTTGCGCTGATATTAAACGCCCGTGACGGAGGTCCCTACCTCACCCTTTCCTGCCACATCACCAAAGACCTTACCACCGGGGCTCGCAACGTGGGGGTTTATCGCAACATGGTTCATGATAAGCACACTTTAGGTCTGCTTTCCGGTCCTTACACCCATATCATGCTGCAGCACCGCACAGCACCGAACGAGCCGTTCCCCGTGGCCATTGTCATGGGAGCCGACCCTCGGGTGGTCATGGCGGCTTGCTCCCCCTTTCCCTTTGGCACCGACGAGCTTGCGATGGCAGGTGCCCTACGTGGCAAGCCGATCGAAATGGTACCTTGCAGGACGGTCCCCCTGGAGGTGCCTGCCGATGCCGAGGTGGTGATCGAGGGAGAGGTGAGGCCGGCGGAAAAGCGGGAAGAGGGTCCCTTCGGCGAATTTACCGGCCACTACGGGGGGCCGAGACTGCCGCGCTCGACCATTCACGTCACCGCAATCACGCATCGCAAGAATTTTATCCAGCACCTGGCGTATCAGGGAGCGCCTCCCCATGAGACAGACGTGTTAACGGCCATCGGGAAAGAATCGGAGATTCTGCGCGCCATCAAACTGCCGGGAGTCAAAGCCATCCATCTCCCCGAAGGGGGATGTGGTGTCTTCCATGCCGTAATCTCTGTGGAAAAACTGTTCGAGGGATACGGCAAGATGGTTGGCATGGCCGTGCTCGGTTCCCCCAGTGGCCGCCACATTAAGCATGTGACGGTGGTGGACGATGACGTGGACCCCACCGACCCCATGGCAGTGGAGTGGGCAGTAGCGACGCGTGTCCAGGCCCATCGGGACGTGGAGATCCTGCGCGAGGTCACGGGTATCTTTCTGGATCCATCCTTGCCCCCCGAAGAACAGGCAGGTCCGGCACGCTGCTCAAAAATGATTATCGATGCGACCCGTTATAACGCTAAGGACTTTCCTGCCGTGTGTCAGCCGACTCCGGAGGCCATGGAAAAGGTCAGCTGCGAATGGGACCGCTATGGGATCTCCTTGGGACCCTCCACAGGGAAAGGACGTTAGACCGATCTCATAGACAATAAATTACCGCTGCGAGGATAAAATACCCATGGATCAACAATCAGATCAGTTAATCATCGAGACCTTCAAGGAAGAGAGGATCGATATGGTTGTGACCCTGCCGGAGGAGCCGACGTCCTCCCTAACCGAGGCCATACGCAAGGACCCTAGTTTTACTTCCCTTACAGTGGCCGCGGAGGGAAACGGCATCGCCCTGTGTGCGGGGGCCGCACTGGGGGGTCGAAAGGTCGTGTTCGTCACCGGGATCGCCGGTCTGATGGTGGGGACCTGGGCCCTGGCACAGTCTGCTGTAATCAGCTACGGAATTCCGTTTTTGGTTTTGGCGTCCTATCGGGGCGATATTGGTGACCACAGCGGCATTCCCGGTTCGCAGCTCTTACTTTTCAAGCAAATCGCTGAGCCGCTCTTGAAAACTCTGCAGCTCCCCTATCGGGTCGTGGACAAGAAGAACGATCTGCAGCGTACTATTCGGGATGCCAATTTTGCCGCTCATGATTACAACTCGCCCGTGGTGGTGCTTTTGACGGGGGAGGTGCTCTGGTGAATCGCGCGGATTGCCTCAAGGAGCTGGTTAACTGGGTCGATGTGAACGATCCCGTGGTGACCAGCCTGTCTTCCAACTCGGCCATATGGGCCTCCCTGCGAGAGAAGGGGGCAAACTTTTATGCGTGGAACATGGGACTGACCGTCGGATTTTCTGTGGGACTCAGCTTTGCCTTTCCCAAGCGTAAAGTGATTGCTCTGGACTCGGATGGGAGCCTGATGGTCGATACAAGTGCCCTGATCACCATGGCCGATGCCAACCCGATCAACTTGATGGTGCTGGTTTTCGACAATGAATCCTACGCACGAATGGGGCCCACGTTCACCTCTCGGAAGGCGGACCTGGAAAAGATGGCCCAGGGTGCGGGAATTCAAAAGACCGCAACCATCCGAACGCTGGATGAATTCAGCAGGGTCGTAAAGCCGGCAGTGAAAGAACCCGGGCCGCATTTCTTCGTGGTCAAGGTTGAGGCGGAGACGGTGCGTATCAAAAGGGATGTGCGGGTTACCTCCGGCCGGCCCATGAAAGAGGCCTTTGTCAATGCAGTGCTTCAGCACCCCAACTATTGGGGTAAAAAGTGAAGCGGGATTCCCTCGGGCCAGTCGTGGGCGTTGTCTTGAGGAAAGAGACGTCTCAATCTTGGCGATTGAAACCTTATTTGCGTAGGGAGGGTAAATAAATGGCGGTCGCTCCAAAAACTAGCAATCGATCATTAACCGATCTCGAGGCGGAAGCGAAAAGCAGGTTCCTGGTAAAATCTCAATTTTTGAAGTTTTGCGAAGAGGACGGGCTTTCAGTGATCACTGGCTACGGGGTCGAAGACCTGCGAACCGTGCCTTTGAAAAA
>JACZQL010000380.1:0-2548 GCA_022545745.1 Deltaproteobacteria bacterium
GCATATTGTTCAGCCTCCTATTAAAAACTCTGCATACCCGATTTGCCACCCACTCCCATTTTCGCTGGGATCCTCTTGGCTAATGGTCTCCAGAGAAAAGCTTAGCTAAATTTTCAGGCCAAGCCTATTTTGCCCATTTACCCATATATTGTCAATACCCATATTCCCACTTCAACGATCGTAACTCGGTGAATAAATGAACACTTGATTAAATATCTTGTAACGCTTTTGCCATATCCTTGGCAAAATAGGTGAGGATGATGTCGGCCCCGGCGCGCTTGATGGAGATAAGGAGTTCGGTCATGATCCTCTTCTCATCGATCCAGTCGTTTTTTCCTGCGGCCTTAACCATGGAGTATTCGCCGCTGACATTATAGGCGGCAACGGGATAACCAAACTTCTGCTTTACTCGGTAGATAACATCGAGATAGGCCATGGCCGGTTTTACCATGACGATGTCCGCCCCTTCACGGATATCCAATTCCACCTCCCTCAAGGCCTCATCGGTGTTTGCCGGGTCCATCTGATAGGAACGGCGGTCGCCAAACTGGGGAGTGGATTCCGCCGCCTCCCGAAAGGGACCATAGAAGCCGGATGCGTACTTTGCCGCGTAGGCCATAATGGCCACCTGGCTGAAACCATTCTCATCCAATATCGTGCGGATTGCCCCAACCCTTCCATCCATCATGTCTGACGGTGCAACCATGTCGGCCCCGGCCTGGGCATGGGAAAGGGCCTCTTTGGCCAAAAGTTCGAGGGTTGCGTCGTTGTCCACCTCACCTCCCTCGATCACGCCACAGTGGCCGTGGTCAGTGTATTCGCACAGGCACACATCTGTGATCACCAAAAGACCGGGGACTTTTTCCTTGATCTCCCGAATAGCGTTCTGCACCACACCGGTGTCGGAATAGGCCTCCGAGCCCACGGGATCTTTACCTTCGGGAATGCCAAAGAGGATCACACCGGGGATCCCCAGGGAGTCGACTTCCTGACACTCCTTTACAATACGATCCACCGATTGCTGAGCGACACCGGGCATGCTCGAGACAGGGAGGACTCGATCTTTGCCCGGGCAAACAAAAAGCGGATAAATAAAATTCTTTATATTTAGAGTTGTTTCGCGCATTAATTCGCGTAGCTTTTCATTTCTTCTAAGCCTTCTGGGACGGTACCTTGGAAAATCCATTCAACCCTCCGAACCTTCAGTGAACCCTGCCCGGACCGTTGCTGAAGTACTCCACAATGGCCTCAATCAAGCCTGACACGGTATACTCCTTCGCTAGGACATCAACCCGGATCCTATTCGACTCCGCCGTACCCTTGGTGATGGGACCAATACAGGCTACGGCGACCGCGTTGCAGAACTTCCCCAAATCCACAGGCGAAAGTAGATCAACAAAATGCTTGACGGTGCTCGAGCTTGTAAAGGTAACCATGTCCACTTTGTTCTCCGACAGCACTCCGCTTAGGATGGCGGCACTGCCCTTGGCCGGAACGGTGCGATAGGCCTGTACCACATCCACCTCTGCCCCCCACTGCTTCAATGTCCTGGGAAGAATGTCACGAGCCGTGGCCGCCCGCGGCAAAAGGAACCGTTTGCCCTCGACTTCCGCAGGATTGAGTCCATGCAAGATGCCCTCGCCGCGGTACTCGGCAGGAACAAACTCCACCTGAATACCATGTGAGGCAATTTCCTTGGCCGTCTCGGGCCCTATGGCAGCGAGGCGGATACCCTTGAGGGCAGCGCTGTCCTTGCCGAGATACTGCAAGCGGTTTAAAAATTCTTTCACACCGTTGACGCTGGTAAAAACAATCCAGTCATACTCCTCAAGGTCCTGAATGGTCCGGTCTAGGGGAACGTAACTTTCCGGAGGAATAATCTCTATGGTGGGACATTCGATGACCTCAGAGCCCAACTCTTCCAATCCACGTACAAAAGAGCCGGATTGGATGCGTGGACGCGTGATCATGATACAACGGCCCAAAAGGGGTTTGGGATTTCCCTTAGCCTTGCCCTTGGAATCGACTTTCCCCCCATTGAGCAATTCATCTGCTCCTTGGCTCAAAAGTCGCTCAGCCAATTCTTCCCCTAAACTTTCGGCATCCTCCGCCTTGCCCTCGACCTCGCCTCTCACGAGCCTCTTACCGCTCGCGTCGCCTACAACTCCCATGAGCTTGATTCGGTCTCCTTCTACATAACCTCTTGCCCCAACCGGAATTTGGCATCCTCCACCCAAACGCCCCAGAAAGGCCCTTTCCGCCAGAACCTCCGTGGCACTGGGATGGTGATGAAGAAATGCCACCATTTGGTTTACGGGATCACCGTCTCGGGTCTCCAAACCCAAGACCCCTTGCGCCACCGCGTTCAAACAGACGTCTAGAGACAGATATTCGCTAATCCGATCCTGCTGTCCTAACCGTTTGAGGAATGCAACCGCCATAACGAGTCCATCCACTTCACCCCGATCCAGCTTTTTGAGGCGCGTATCCACATTGCCCCGGATGGGAACTATCCCAATGTCAGGTTGATGGCGGCTTATTTGTGTCT
>JACZQL010000380.1:2558-3273 GCA_022545745.1 Deltaproteobacteria bacterium
ATAGAGACAGATATTCGCTGATACGATCCTGGTGTCCTATCCGTTTGAGTCCTGCAACCGCCATAACGAGGCCATCCACTTCACCCCGATTCCAGTTTTTTAAGGCGCGTTTCCACATTGCCCCGGATGGGAACTACCACAAGGTCAGGTCGATGGTGGAGTATTTGCGTCTGTCGACGCAAGCTCCCCGTTCCGACTTTAGCGCCCGCAGGCAAGTCCTGCAAAAGCCTTTGGTCCGCACTGACCAGGGCATCACGCGGATCCTCCCGTTCCGTAATGGCCGTTATGGTCAGACCCGCGGGTATCTCTGTAGGGAGGTCTTTCATAGAATGGACTGCCAAGTCGATTTTCTCTTGCAGCAGTGCATCTTCAATCTCCTTGACGAAGATCCCCTTGGTGGACATCTGGCCGGGATGGCGATCCACCAGACGATCTCCGGTGGTGGTGATCACCTCCAGTTCGACCTCCTCCACACCGGTCTGCCGCAGGCGCTGGGCGATATGCCGGGATTGCCAGAGCGCCAGCTTGGACCCACGCGTGCCGATGGTCAGCTTACGTGTCATGCTTCCCTCTCTCGATCCTGTCCACTGGCGCTTTCTGAGCGCCTGCCTGCCGTGGCTCCCTGGCTTGCGGTGGGGAGGCGGTTTCGGCCGCCTGGGTGAGACCGAACAGGCGCCGCAACAGATCCACCTGTCCAGGCGCCGCGTTACCATTC
>JACZQL010000381.1 GCA_022545745.1 Deltaproteobacteria bacterium
GGCATTCTCAATAGAAAAATTAGGTGTTGTAGCCACTGCGACCAGAAGTCACACCTCCATCTTGCGGAGAGGCTCTCCTGTTATATTTCGACCATTGTTAATCATCAGTACAGCCTATTTTCGATGAAAGGACTCTAACCCAACAGGCTGTCTAGTCAACTTTAACCATTGCGGTGAGAAACATTGCGGTAGGCTCAAGGCCTTACCCTCTCCGTTTCACCATCGCAAAATGGTTACAGAATTTGAACGCCGACGATGAGTGAGCACTCGCCGTTACTTAGACGTCAATTTGTGTACCGTAGAGGGCAACTTCGACATCTGAATCAAAGAGGGCAGGAGTTATCTGAGTTGTGCCAAAACTTTAGGATCGTCAAGGAAGCAAGGCCAGACCCCGCATCGTTCCCCATAGCCGTCTCCTACAGCCTCACTCGGTCAAGCAGCTTCATGAAGTTCCGCTTGGGCTTGTGCGCCGCGCGGACTTCGTCCATGGTCATAGCCGGGGGTGCCTGGCCCTTTCCCGACAGCTTTAGTTGCCCACCTTCAAGCCATGTCAGTCCCACGGCCACACAATGCTTGCAGAACTCACCATCCTCCCCCACGGGGCAGGTACACGAGTATTCCAGTTCTCCCTTGTCAATCCACAGCTTGACCCGATAAGGCCGGGTTCCTTGCACGTTTGCCGTGATCGTCCCCTTGTGCTCGGCTATGGCCCCAACCTGTCTATTGCCGAAGTAGTCCTCGCCGCGTTCGAACGACCGCGAGCCCGCCATTCGGCGGAGAGCCCGGCGGTCAAGGAGGGTCGCAAAAGGCGAAGATGCTTTCACGGAACGATCTCTACTGGCCATCGATCTGTATCTTCAAGAAAAGACTCCTGACCCCTTTTCCCACACAGATAGAGACCAAACAGCCGCCGGACCGCTGCATGGTTTTCCGCCGCTATATCGTGCACAAAAAGAGCGGCTTTATCCGCATGGAGGACAGGATAATAAGCTCTTGATTAGGGTGAAGACGGGAACCACGATCGAGGAGGAGGTCTCGGATCATATCGTGCGGGTATTTGAACAGGAATTTTCCAACAACCATTTCGTCGTTGATTCGAGCACCTCCATTGGACCGACGATCGGGAAGAAGCTCCAACAGGATGCGCTTCTGGCCATTACGATTTCCCTTATTGGGATAATAATATATGTCGCCTCACGGTTTGAGTTCCGGTTTGGGGTGGCAGCGGCTGTGGCTACCTTTCATGACGTGCTGGCTGTCCTTGGGATTTATTATATCCTGGATAAGGAGATCACGCTTTTGGTGGTTACCGCCTTGCTCACCCTTGCGGGGTATTCCCTGACAGATACGGTCGTGGTGTTTGATCGAATTCGGGAGAATCTTCGTGCCCGCCGACGTGATCCTATTTCGACCATAATCAATAACGGCATCAATCAAGTGTTGAGTCGAACTCTCATCACGACTTTAACGATGGTGCTCGTGCTGGTTCCGTTGACGCTGTTTGGGGGAGAGGTGCTTCATGATTTTGCCCTCGCGCTCTTGCTTGGAGTTATCGTCGGCACGTATTCTTCTGTCTTTGTGGCAAGCCCTCTCTTACTGGTTTGGCCAGGCGGGGAAGGGCGCCTCCTCAGCCGAGGGCGCTGAAAACCCTCCTTTCATGTTACCCCTTCTTGACAATGGATAGAGGATTAATGAAAATATCGAGGAAAATTAACAGGTTATAATGAACAACGGATTATTGCCCTGTTACCAGAATGAAACAGTGGAAGTGGCCACACAGCCTCCAGCACAAGGTCATTCTCGGGATTGTGCTGGTTGGCCTCCTGCCCGTACTCCTCTCTCTTGTTCTTGCGTACCTTGAAGAGCGGCGAGCTCTCCGGGAAACCAGCGGGTCCAATTTTAAGGGGATCGCGGTCGAAGCTGCCCGGAAAATCGAAACCCAGATCACCCGTGGGATCAATGAAGCCCAACAGTTAGCTACCATCCCTTTTCTCCGTGGTGCAGTCACTGATGCCAATCGGAGCTATGAAGGGCGAGAGCCTGAAAAAATTAAGGCTTTTATCGAGGAATGGGAGCAGCGGTGGCGGGATCGAAAACATCCCGACGAGTTTCCGATTTTTATCAATCGCATCGCCACGAATTACCTTCTTGACTGGCATGCGGTGAGGAAGGCTGATTACCTGGCTATCCTCGTGACGGATAACCAAGGGGCCTTGGTACTGAGTTCCTTTCCGCAGGTCAAATTCTTCCATGGCGACCGCCAATGGTGGCGCGCGGCCTTTCATGAGGGGCAGGGTCAAATCTATGTAAGCGATCTCTCTTTTGATCCTACCTTTGGGACTCACGTCCTGACGGTTGCGGCTCCCATCTTCAATGAACGTCGGGATCAGGCCGTGGGGGCCATCGGTATTCTGTTGCGAAGAGATTCGTTGTTCCGATCTATTTCGGAAGTCACGGCCGGGGTGACAGGCCATGCGATGCTGATGGACTCGGATGGGAATGCCCTGATTTGTCCTGTTCTCTCCCTGGAGCAACATACCATCAGGCCAGACCTCGTGAAGGCCTTTCAGACCTCTCAGGCTGGGTGGGTCCAAGCCGCTCAGGATACCCACGGAGCCAAGAACTCGATAGTTGGCTTTTCCCGATTACGATTTGGGGAGAATCTCGCCCCCGAAAGTTTCGGGGGCAGGCCCTGGGTAACCTTTGTCCGACAGGACCCTGAGGAAACCTATGCCCCGCTCAATGAGTTGCTGGTCAAGGTCGCGGCGTATGGGGTGATCGTCTTTGCTCTTCTGTGGCTGGCGGGAATCCTCGTGGCCCGCCGAATCATCAGTCCGATTCAATCCCTCCATGATGGAGTCCAACGGATCGGCAGTGGAAACCTGGACTACCATTTGGCTCTTCCCACCGGAGACGAGATCGAGGGATTGGCCAACGCATTTAACAAAATGGCAGGGAACCTCAAACGGTCGTTTGCTCAGCTCAAGGATCAAACACGGGAGATTCAGGAAACGAAACAGTACCTCGAGAGCCTTTTAGAAAATGCAAACGATGTGATTTTCACGTTAGACCTTGACCAGCAGTTCACCTATGTGAACAGCAAAGTGGACGAAGCAATGAATCCACTGTGCATGGTTTCGGTCGCTGACTTATTGCACGATGTCTGTGAGGACTACTGGTCAGCAGGCAACGGACTGGTGGAAGTCGTGCGCCCAAGAGCCAATCTTGAAGAAATAGTCGGCCTGCACCACATCGCCGCCGAGAAC
>JACZQL010000382.1 GCA_022545745.1 Deltaproteobacteria bacterium
GATGCCGCTGTACGAGTACGAGCACCGGGGAGCGGGCGGCATCAACATCCACTTCGAGTTCGCCGGGAACGTGACCAAGGCCCACATCTCCGAGTTCCCCGTGGGCACGTACAAGAAGGCCCACCGGCACGGGCCGGGCGCCCACCTGCTCATCCTCGGCGGGGTCGGTTTCTCGCTGCTGTGGTGGGAGGGCAAGGAACGGATCAGGGCGGACTGGAAGAAGGGGTCGATGATCGCCATCCCGGCCGGCGCGACCTTCCATCAGCACTTCAACACAGGGCCAGAGCCAGCCCGCTATCTGGCGATGCGCGCCGGAAACGGCTCCCCAGGCTCAGGCGCAGCGTCCGAGGAGAATCCGATGGGGCGCCTGCAGGTCGAGTACGAGGAAGAAGCCCGGGACATCCACGAGATCTTCGAGAGTGTCCTCGCCGAGCACGAAGCGCCCTGCCGCATGAAGGCGTTCATCCCCTGGTGCACAGGAGAGGTGGGCCCCACGAGGGAGCGGGATACGTAAGAAGTTTACACACGCCAGGCACAGATTGCCCCACCGATTCTCCTAAGACGAGGGCAGGTCACGAATCGCCAGATTTTCGATTTGACAATGACGCGGGGTATGACGCCACTAGCTACCCGCATGAGATAGTCAAGACGTAGAAGTCTGACCCCTTACTCTATGGATCGAAACCATCTTGAGTTCCTCCGGGCTAAGGCTTGAGAGGCTGCGGTCGACTTCAAAATGCTTAATTATCGCGTTTCATCCATTCTGTGCATCTTTGCGCTCGTAGGTTGCGCTGCTGTGAATCAGGGAGATAGATCTTCCAAAGCCGTAGCCGGTGTCATTCACGGGCTTGCGTGCTCGCAAGCCAGAAGTAGGGACGACATAATATTGGGTTAAACCGGCAACCAGGTTACGCGGAGGCGAGGATCTTTTGGACCTTGGCCCAGTCGCGCGCATCCTCTTCTTTATCTGCGTCGTCCGTGTAGCGGCCGGGGTATTTGACGATGGCGGCCTCGAAGCTGGGCCGTGCCATTATGCGTTTTAGCCAATCAGCAACGTGGAGCCGCTGGGACCACATACCTGTCAATCCCATTTCCCTCAGACGGTAGACGTAAGGCGTGAGGCCGATATCGGCAAGGGTATACATCTTGCCCACCAGCCACGGGCCGTTTGTGGCCAGCGCTTTCTCCATGTTTTTCAACAGCTTTTCGTGGACGAGGACAGCGGCCCTGACCTCAGGGTATTGCCAGCGTTCGAGGGTGCACCCGCGGGCCCGTTCGGCCCGGGCGCGATCTGGTGCGTCTTTAAGCCGTGCAAGAAATTGTTGGAGGTTTTTGCGCCGCCCGCGGCCCAAGAGGCCTGCAGACGAAATTGCCGCGCACGCCACGTGGACCTCTTCGTCGGGAATCTTGGCCCATTTGCGCATCATGGCGGCGCACACCGGGTCCGTAGGGCGCAGGTGAGGCTCGGGAAATGTGTCCTCCAAATACTCGCAGATAACGGTCGATTCAGTGATGATGTGGCCGTCATGAACCAGCGTGGGGACCACGCCTTTTGGGTTTAGCTTCAGGTATTCGGGCTTGTTCTGGTCGCCCTTACTGAGGTCGAGCATGTGGCCGACCCAGTCGGTGATGCCCTTTTCGGCAAGCGTGAGCCGAACCTTGCGCGCGCAGACCGATCCGTCACCCTGATAGTGTTCGAGCATGAATGTCTCCTCCTTTTTGGTTCTCGTATTTTTGCGTAAGCGAAATCATAAATCGTCACATAGAAGGCGTCAAGCCACTGAAACTTGAGTAGCACCCTTGGCTGAAAACTGATAGCTAAGTGTAGCTTGACTGTCTCAATCCCACCTGATAGAAGCTCTGCCCATGGTTGTTTGTTCCCGGCTGTCGGGATTTTAAAGTGGTCATCCTTTTGGTGCTAGCCATATTCCTGTAACGGGAAGGTAAAGGTCAGAGGAAGTAACGCTTATGGGTGTCAGCTTCAGAGAGTATTTGCAGGTTCTGCGTGAGAACGATGAGCTGCTCGAAATTTCCAAGCCTATCGATCTCAGGAATATTGCAGCCTTGGTCCCACAGTCAGACAAGGCCTTGATTTTTACCCATCCCGTAGGTTACTCGCTGCCGGTGGTCTCCGGGCTCCTCCAGTCGAGAAACCGTCTCGCTCTCGCCATGGGTGTTCCTTATGAAAAGATTCAGGAAAAGCTTCGACAGGCCATGGAGCGGCCCATCGAACCCAAACTGATTCAAGACGGTCCGGTGAAAGAGGTGGTGGTGCAAAAGGGTGACGTGGACCTCTATCAGCTCCCTGTACCCATCTTTTCGACTCTGGATGGTGGGCCCACGATTTCGGGAGCCGTCGTGATTGCCAGGGACCCGGAGTATGGGATGAATGCCGGTATGTATCGTTTGATGCTCAAAGGGAGAAACATCTCCGGGATCGACATTGTCACACCCAACAACTTGAGGATGTTTGCTGAACGTGCACTCTCAGCCAAACGGCCCCTTCCCATCTCGATTTCTATTGGAACTCATCCCTTTGAGATGGTGGCAGCAACCTTCAAGGCTTCCCTGGGGACGGATGAGCTGACCTATGCAGGCGGTCTCCGCGGGGAGCCTCTGGAACTAACCTCAGGCGTTACGATTCCGGTTCCGTGCATTGCAGATGCAGAAATCGTGCTGGAAGGGGAGATCATCCCGGAAGGGTGGACTCAGCCGGAAGGGCCCTTCGGTGAGTTTACTCGCCTCATGGGAGGAATCCATTACAACCCTAGAGTCAAGATCAATGCAGTGCTCCACCGGCGCGATCCTATCTACTACGCACTTCACATGCCTTGGGAGAACATCTGGATGAGTGCGCCCATCTATGAGGCAGCCGCCTGGCGTGTGCTGGGTGAGGCCGGTGTCAAAGCAACGGCCATCTATGTGACTCCTGGAGGTTGTTGCCATTGGCATATCATTGTCGCCATCAGGAAACTGCCGGGGGACGGGAAGAATGCCATCGCAGCACTCCTCTCCATCGCCGATATCAAGCATGTCGTGGTGACCGATGAGGACATTGACGTCTTCGACCCGGTGGAGGTGGAGTGGGCCATCGCAACCCGTGTGCAAGCGGACCGAGATGTGGTCATCCTGACTAATGCCCGGTCCAAGCCCCTTGACCCCTCTCTGCCACCCATGAAGGGGGTTCCGACTACGGCCAAGATGGGGATCGATGCCACGATTCCGGAAAATGTCCCGAG
>JACZQL010000383.1 GCA_022545745.1 Deltaproteobacteria bacterium
CCAATGAGGGGATCCACTTTCCCCTGGATGGCCGCTTCCGTAAGGACTTTGGTGGTTTCCTGAAACGAGGCCGCAGAGATGAAACTCTCTGTGGACAGAGAGGCCTTTGTGATCCCTAGAAGAAGCGGCTCCGCCACAGCAGGTTTACCCTTCTGTCCCATCATCCTCTGGTTTTCCTCTTCGAAGTCCCACTTTTCCACCTGGTCGCCCACAAGGAAATTTGTGTCGCCCACCTCTTTGATGCGTACCCGACGCAGCATCTGCCTCACGATCACTTCGATATGCTTATCGTTGATCCGCACCCCCTGCAGTCGGTAAATTTCCTGTACCTCATCCACGAGGTATTTCGCCAACGCCTTTTCACCCAGAATGTTAAGAATGTCATGGGGGTTAGAGGAACCTTGCATGAGGGGCTCTCCGGCTTTGACCCGATCCCCTTCGTGGATGCTGATGTGCTTTCCCTTCTGGATGAGATATTCCCTGGGCTCTCCCACATCAGGGGTCACCACCACCTTCCGCTTTCCTTTAGTATCTTTACCGAAAGAGACCACGCCATCGATCTCGCTAATGACGGCGAACTCCTTGGGCCTGCGGGCTTCGAAAAGCTCTGCCACCCGAGGCAAGCCTCCCGTGATATCTTTGGTCTTGGTCGTTTCCCTCGGGATCTTGGCCAATATGTCACCCGCTGCAATGGTCTGCCCTTCTTGAACATTGATATGGGCACCCACAGGTATTAGGTAACGAGCTTCTGTGGTGGGAGAGAAACGAGCAGTCTTTCCTGCCTTATCCTTAATGGAGATGCGCGGTCGCTTGTCGATGTCTTTAAACTCGACGATGACCTTAGTGGATAGCCCGGTCCGCTCATCCACCTTCTCCTCCATGGTGGACCCCTCGATGATATCCCCGAACTTGACCACTCCGCCTGTCTCAGTAAGGATGGGAATCGTATAAGGATCCCATTCCGCGATCAGCTCCCCCGCTTTGAGCTTGGTGCCGTCTTTCTTCTTCAACTTAGCGCCATAGACGAGCGTGTACCGCTCCCTCTCTCTTTCCCTGCCTTTGTCCTTTCCTTCCGGATAATCAATGATTGCGATTTCGCTGTTGCGGCTCATGATCACAAGATCGCCGCTCTTGGCAGCCACCGTGTTGACATTAATAAACTTGATGTATCCATCGTTACGCGCCTCCAGGGTCGTCTGTTCCGCCCTTCGGCTCGCCGTTCCTCCGATATGGAAGGTTCTCATTGTGAGCTGAGTACCTGGCTCGCCAATGGACTGAGCCGCAACGACTCCAATGGCCTCTCCGAGGTTGATCATATGGCCACGGGCCAGATCCCGACCGTAACACATGACACAGACCCCCCGTCTCGACTGACAGGTCAACACTGAACGGATCCTAATCCGTTCCAGTCCGGAATCTTCGATACTCTTGACCAGATCCTCATCAATCTCTTGATTGGCCTTCACGATGACCTGGCCAGTATAGGGATCCTTCACGTCTTCCAACGCAACCCGGCCAAGCACACGATCCCCGAGGGGTTCTATGATTTCCCCTCCTTCCATCAGCGGTGTAATTTCGATCCCGTCCAAGGTCCCACAGTTTGGTCCGCTGATGACCGAGTCTTGGGCCACGTCCACGAGCCTTCGGGTCAAATAGCCCGAGTTGGCAGTCTTCAATGCAGTATCGGCCAATCCCTTTCGTGCGCCATGGGTGGAAATGAAGTACTGCAACACGCTCAGACCTTCGCGAAAGTTGGCAGTGATGGGGGTTTCGATAATTTCGCCGGAAGGTTTTGCCATCAAGCCCCGCATTCCGGCGAGCTGCCGAATCTGCTGCGCACTCCCCCTGGCTCCAGAATCAGCCATCATGAAGATGGGATTGAAGCTCTGGACGGTAATTTTCTTTCCGTTTTCGTCGGTGGCGGTCTCGGTGGCCAGATCACGCAGCATTTCATCCGCGATTCGATCCGTGACTTCCGCCCAGATGTCCACGACCTTGTTATAACGTTCCCCGTCCGTAATGAGACCGTTTTTGTATTGCTCCTCAATCTCTCGCACATCCGCATATGCCCCATCGAGCAACTTCTGCTTATTTGCGGGGATTTTCATATCCTTGAGGGCAATGGAAATCCCCGCCTTCGTGGCATATTCGTATCCAATGTCCTTCAGTTTATCCGCAAGGATGACCGTAGCTTTATTCCCCGCCATCCGGTAGCTCAGGTCAATGAGATTCCCTAGCTCCTTTTTCTTCATTACACGGTTCACTTCGCTAAAAGGGATCACGGGAGGAACCACCTCATAAATGAGAACTCGGCCCACCGTGGTGTCGATCCTCTCGCCACCTATGCGAACGGTGATACGCGATTGGAGGTCCGCTGCCCCATGATCATAGGCAATGCGAACCTCTTGCGGACTGGTATAGATCCGGCCGGCTCCCTTGGCATTAATGCGCTCTCGAGTCATGTAGTAGAGCCCCAAAACGGTATCCTGCGTTGGGACGATGATGGGTTTCCCGTTGGCCGGTGAAAGAATATTATTCGTGGACATCATGAGGGTCCGCGCCTCCACTTGAGCTTCTATGGACAAGGGAACATGGACCGCCATTTGATCTCCGTCAAAATCCGCGTTGTACGCAGCACAGACCAGAGGGTGAAGTTGAATCGCCTTACCCTCGATCAGAATGGGCTCAAAGGCCTGGAATCCCAAGCGGTGAAGGGTGGGGGCACGGTTTAGCAGGATGGGGTGCTCCCGGACGACCTCTTCCAGAATGTCCCAGACCTCGGACCGCTCGTTTTCCACCACCTTCTTTGCGCTCTTAATGGTGGTCACAAGCCCCCTCTCCTCTAGCTTGTTGTAGATAAAGGGCTTGAAAAGCTCCAAGGCCATCTTTTTCGGCAGCCCGCACTGATGCAACCGCAGCTCTGGACCCACCACAATCACGGAACGACCTGAATAATCGACACGCTTGCCCAGGAGGTTTTGACGGAAGCGTCCCGTTTTACCTTTGAGCATGTCGCTCAAAGACTTGAGGGGCCTACGGTTTGGCCCAGTGATGGCTCTGCCCCTGCGACCGTTATCGAACATAGCATCCACCGCCTCTTGCAACATCCGTTTCTCATTGCGGATGATAATATCCGGGGCACTGAGCTCCATGAGTCTCTTGAGGCGGTTGTTTCGATTGATCACTCGTCGGTAGAGATCATTGAGGTCTGAGGTCGCAAATC
>JACZQL010000384.1 GCA_022545745.1 Deltaproteobacteria bacterium
GGCCAAGCACATCAAGAAGTATCTTGGGATTAAAGAGTAGGCCATTTCCGCTAACCGTCGCTTGAGCGCATCGGCGAGCCCGCCGCGGGATGAGCTGAATGGCCTGACGGCGAACAAGCTTATCTCAGATCAATCTCCAAATGGAATGACCCGCTTTAGCGAGTGTTAGGGGACGGTCGGCGAAGGCCGAAGCTCGAAGAGCGCCCGGCCTTCGCAGCCGAGGCGGCCGCTTCGGCGGATTCCGCCGTAGAAAGGAAGGATACCATGGGTTAAACCCGTGGAGGCTTCATTCGTTGCCATGCTATTCTTGGAAAACGAGCGGATTACCTACTGATTAGCGGAAATTCTCCTGTTTTTGACTCCTAATCGAATCCATTGGAATCCATCATTGGTTGCAAAATCCAAAATCGGCCTGTCCCCAGCCGGGTTGACATGAAGAAATAAGACATTAAATTGTGAATTGTCACACCAAAAAAGGAGCGAATAAATGAATACGCTGCGGACCACAGTTCTCCTGGGAACTTTGACAGCCCTTCTCGTGTGGGGAGGCGATATGATCGGCGGTACCCAGGGCGCCGTCATCGCGCTGATTTTTGCCGGGGCAATGAACTTCTTCAGCTATTGGTACAGCGACCGAATGGTCATGAAGATGTACCGCGGTCAGGAAATTGGTGCTGAGGATGACCCTGAGCTTTACGGCCTTGTGCAGGATCTTGCCCAGCAGGGCAGTCTTCCCATGCCTCGGGTCTTCGTCATTCCTCAAGAAACACCAAATGCTTTTGCCACGGGTCGAAACCCTGAGCACGCTGCCGTCGCGGTGACCCAGGGAGTCCGCCGCATCCTCACAAAAAGGGAACTGGCAGGAGTCCTCGGACACGAACTGGCCCATGTAAAAAACCGAGACATCTTGGTCTCCACCATCGCAGCCACCCTCGCAGGGGCCATAAGCTATCTGGCGTGGATGGCTCAATGGGCCATGATCTTTGGTGGACATGACCGTGATCGGGGAGGAAATATTTTCGGGCTTTTAGTCATGATGATCGTCGCTCCCCTCGCCGCCATGATCATCCAAATGGCCGTCTCTCGCTCTAGAGAATATGGCGCCGATGAGGGAGGGGCCAGAATGACCAAGGATCCCTTGGCACTGGCCAGCGCCCTGCGCAAGCTGCAAGCGGCTTCTGAACGGATTCCCCTGCAGGTCAATGAGTCCACTGCCGAGGCAACGGCCCATATGTTTATCGTGAACCCTTTAACCGGAGGGGGCCTACGTTCTCTGTTTAGAACCCATCCACCGATGGAAGAGCGCATCGCCCGCCTGGAGGCCATGGCCCGAGGGTCGTTTTCCTAAGCCCACCCTGTGGAGTATTCTTCACGACTGGGTTGAGTGGTCTCGACCGAGAAGTTACTCCACAGGGAGCTTGTAACCCATAAACGAAATTGATACAGTCCCCTCTCACCGGGGAGATACCCACCTTTCCCATCTCAAAGTCCCAACCCCGGTAGCTTAGGATCTTGAGAATCGTGACGGAACCACGTCGCAAAGAGCACCCAGGAGACTGGGAGGTAGCTAGGACCCTCTTTTTTATCATCAGATTAACCATTCTGGTACTAAAGAAAATCTGAGGAGGTATCAATGAAGAAAAAGAGCTCGGGCTTTAGGCTGCAGATTTGGTTTGCTGTGTCATTTTTCCCATTCCTCTTGCTTGGAGTGGATCAGGGGCGCGCTGAGGAGAGAAAATCAAACCCAAGGGCCAAATGGGAGGAGACCGTTAGGAAGGCAGACAAAGAAGGAAAACTCTCCATATACATGTCAAGGGGCGGTGAGTTTTATAAAATCATTCGGGCCTTTCATAAAGAGTACCCAAAGATTCGTGTCAATTTAGTTACCGGCGGGGGTCACTACGCATCCCGTATCTTGTCGGAAAGGCGGGCCAATAAGTACCTCGCGGACCTAGTCGTTACCGGCCCGGGGTCGCCTTATTATATACTTTACAGGGGTAAATTCCTTGACCCCATCAAACCCACTCTCATCTTGCCCGAAGTCGCCGATACATCCAAATGGTGGAGAGGGAAACACCATTACATTGACCCGGAGGATAAATACGTCTTTGTCTTCATGGGACCTGTATCTGCTGGGGTTGTTTATTACAATACGAACCGTGTAAACCCGTCTGAATTCAAAACTTACCAGGATCTTCTCAACCCTAAATGGAAGGGCAAACTTCTAATGGAAGACCCCAGGGCGCCAGGGGCAGCACGTTTAGGACTACGCGTCATTTATTACTTGCCGGAGCTGGGCCCCAAATTTCTAAGGAGACTCTTCGCAGAGATGGATGTTACCCTTACCAGGGACAGGCGACAGTCGGTGGATTGGCTGGCAGTGGGGAAGTATCCTCTATGCATGTTTTGCTCAGACGGGAGGTACGCCAAGGCCCAAGGGCTCCCTGTGGATGAATTCAGGACCGTCGAGTGGCTAAAACAGCCTGCCGTCGCACCTGGTGGTACCAGCACCATGGCGTTGCTCAACCGGGCCCCTCACCCCAACGCGGCGACGGTCTTTATAAACTGGATGCTTTCACGTAAGGGCCAGACAACACTGCAAGACGTGTTGAATCCTACGGGTAGAGTCTACGAGTCCATGCGGGAAGACATTCCCAAGGACATCATTCCTACGGAGCGCAGACGCCAGAAGGGTGTTGATTATATCATGATGGCGACACCCACAAGATCTGACAATGTCCCACCGGCAAAGTTGCTAAAACAGATAATAAGATAGGACGTCTTTGCTGGCTTGGAAGGGGTCTCTCAATTTGGACAACGAAGCCCTTGGGATAAGGAGGTGAGGTCCGGTTAGAACCGTTTAGACTCTTTTTCGAATGCGGGAAATATAGTCCACCAGGAGGTATTGTCCCAAGTGATCGGGGTGGGTATAAAAGGCCCGCCCTCTATTGAGACGAGTCATACCCTCCACGAAATCCTTCAGTACCGGACTGTCATCCAGCATGAAGGTGTTAATGGTGATACCCTTTCGTGTGATACGCTCAGCCTCTTTAAGGGTTTCCTCCGCAGCCCTTTGACTGATCCCGCCGAAACTCAGAGGCCACTCACAGTAAAGCCGCCCCTGGCGGCAATAGGCGGTGGGCTGACCATCGGTAATCACAATCATTTGCTGATTTTGACTGGGTTTTCGATCCAGCAGCTCCGAGGCGAGGCGCAACCC
>JACZQL010000385.1 GCA_022545745.1 Deltaproteobacteria bacterium
AGATTTCCACCATCTGCTCCATGATCCGGCGAAACGAATTCCCCGGCCTGAACGCTTCTTCAATGCTTCGTCGGACCACAGCTCGGATGTTGCGATGGTTTTCCTCTTGTTCGGAAGTGGGCTCTCCCACCACCGCCATTCGGTTGAATTCCCCCCAGTAGCCTTCAACAATGGCGCCTGAATCGACGAAAAGAATGTCACCTTTTCCGAGCTTGTCGTCTGAGGGACCGAGCATGCGAGCACGGTGTCCCTTCGATTTCGCCTTCGCCTCTGAGACAACCAGGATTTGGCTGTGGGGAGGACGATAGGCCCCTCCGTCAACCAGAAACCGACAGACCAAACGGGCCACATCTTTTTCCGTGTCACCCTCTTTTAATTCGCCAAAGGCTTGACGCAGTGCCCTTCCATTGATTTGGCATGCCTTGCGGATCAACTCAATTTCCTCAGGGGACTTGATCATTCGAAGGCGCCACAGAATCTCTGCAGCGTCGACAAATCTGGCGGACTCCATGGTTTCCTGCAGTCGCAGAAACTCTTGAACCGGAAACCAAAGCCTTTGATCCTGCCCGAGCTCTGCCCCAATGGTGGCGTTTTGCAGTCCCATGTCGAGTAGAAGATCTCGCAGGGCCTGATGTTCAAAGGGCGGCCCGTAAAGGCGAATGTCTTTCACCCAGGAAGTATCCGCTGCATTCTCGCGGTTGACGTTGTACACCAGTAAGCTGGCTTCACCATCTTGTTTTAGGACCATAATGTGAGGCCGGGAAAAGTTCGACTGGTAATCGCGAGGAAGATGTCCGCTCAGATAGTAATAGTTCATGGCCGCGCTGAAATCTCCGGTAACCATGATGGCGTCCAGCTCCTGCTGGGCCATCAAATCCTGAGCTCGATGAACACGATGGGCCAGTTCCTGGGGTGAGAAAGCCATTAGAATTCCTCCTTTCGAGCACCATCACCCATGAAAGGTGATCTGTGTCTTGTCAATGAAAGAACGTTTTTTGTACTCTATCTTGCGTACAATAACAAGCCGTCCTACATGGGTCCATAGACCAATGACCACGGACCGGTTCATTCGTTTCACGGCACAGCCTTTCGATGAGGCCTATTTCGGTAGGCACACTAGCAGGGGTAAATTCCCAGGATTGGTCATAGATTATGAGAAAGGTATACAAAAATGCATTCTGGAATGGCATACTGTTCTCGCTTCACGGAAATTTGGCTTTGATTGCCAAACCGTAGTTCAGGGGTAAAGAGAAGTCAAGATGACAAAGACGGAAACCCCACAGTCCCAAGCAACCGAAGCGGCGGGAGCTCGTCCGAAGGTACTGAGATCGTTTCTCACCCTGGGTCCCGGCTTCGTCTACGCGCTAACGGTACTGGGTACCGGGGACCTTGTCTCCAACTCAGCCGCCGGAGCTGGCTACGGATACGCCTTGATCTGGGCTCTCGGACTCACTCTTGTTTTTCGCTTCGTGTGGGTAAATACTTCGGCCAAATACGTCCTGGTGACAGGAGAAAGCCTGCTCACAGGCTACGCGCGGCTGGGCAACTGGGTAGTCTGGATCGTCTTGATTGCGATCATTGTCCTGAGACATTTCTACAACTTGTACCAGATCCTGATGATGGGAAGTGCAGCAGACCTCTTGTTTCACTTGCCCACCGAATGGAGCATGGCCATATGGGCATTCTTTTTTACTTTTGCAGGGTTCGCGCTGATGTACTGGGGCGGTTACTCGGCGATTGAGTTATTCTGTAAAGTCCTGATTGGGCTCATGGGAGGCGCGCTGGTGGCAGCGGCCTTGCTCTCCCATCCAGATCCGGCAGGAATTGCGCGGGGCATGTTCGTGCCGACCATTCCTGGAACCCAAGGTTTGTACAGCGCGCTTTTCGTCCTGATGGCGCTCATCGGCACCGAAGCCGGCTCCATGACCAACCTTACTTATGCCTACTTTATTCGCGAAAAGGGCTGGAGGGGTGTCTCCCACCTGAAACAACAGCGCTTTGATCTGGCCTTTGGGATCGTCTGCGTCTTTCTAATGGGAACCCTGCTTCAGATTGCGGCAGCAGGAACGATTCACCCACTGGGGATCGAGCTAGAAGGTGCGGAGGACCTGGTGCGGATTTTCTCTGAGGCTCTGGGTGTGGTGGGACTGGTTATCTTCGGCTTGGGTCTGTTGGGAGCCGCCTTTTCCACTTTCGTGGGTGCCACGGCAGGCTACGGGCTCATCATCACAGATATCTGTCGTTCTTTCATTCCCAGGTTCAAGAGACCTTCAAATAGCGGAGATGAAGCGAAGGATGTGAAGCGGGACCCCATCTACCGTTGGTCCCTCATCATTTGGTCGTTTTCACCACTTTATATCGTCTTCACGGACGTACGACCCATATGGCTGGTTTTAATGGTAAGTTCTGTGGTTGTGGTCTTGATCCCGGTCTTGGCGCTCACCTTATTGAAAATTACCAACGATAAGAGCCTGATGGGTAAATACAAGAATGGCTGGTTTACCAATACGGTGATGATTTTACTCGTTCTGCTGGCGGTCTATTTCACTTTCTTGAACGGGATCGATTTGTGGAACCAGCTTGCAGGGATTTTCTAAGCTCCGTTGCAGAGGCAGGCTCTCTCGCCGCAGTTTCATGCGCACGATGTCGGGTGCGGGAAGACTCGGATTCCGCAGTTAAAGTTCTTCGATGACTGTTTTTCTTCCTTCAGAACAATAAGCTGCATCCGTAAACGAAACGTCAGGGAGGTAAAGGCCAGCCGCTCTGGGAGCGGCCGCTACAGCTTCGGAATCCAAGATTAAACAGCAGCCAAGCCGAGAGTGAAGATACGCAGATAAATGACTCAGTGCATATAGAAAAAACAACTAAAGATGAGGGACTCTATAACCGAGATCACTCCATCCTCGGCAATGACTGGTTCCATCTGCTTGGACGGATCCTCAGCAGTCACGGCACTAGCTTCATTCCTAAGTACGATCTCTGTGCCTGGCTGAGCCTCCTCCGAGATGACAAAAACGATCTCTGCCAGGGGGCCTTCAGGCAGACCCTTTCCCAATTCTCCTTCCTCCAGAGTCGATATGGTCAGCTTCAATATTGATTTGTTCGGATCGTATGCATCAACCTCCACCTCAGCTTCCATTTGAGTCTCCATAGCCTCGATCAAATCGCTCCTTTCCGCCACGACAAAGAATGCCATCTTATTCGGGAAAGTTATGTTCAT
>JACZQL010000386.1 GCA_022545745.1 Deltaproteobacteria bacterium
GTGCCACTTATCTCGACTTTTATACCAACACACCCCTTTAACCCCTGAAGTATTATTACTTTGCAATCCCCTGTTGTACGCATTGGTGCAATCATTGGCCCCCCTCAGGTTATCTATTCGATTATCACTCCTAATGCCATTGATATGGTCAATCTGTTCCGGCAGATAGCCATGAGAAAGATAAAAAACAGTTCGATGAACAAGATAAGGTCGAGGCTTCGACCTTACCCACAGATCTCCTCCCTGCATTCCGGTCCTTTATGACCTTCCTTGCCAGCCGTCTTGACCCAGCACGCGCTCCGTGAATCTGCAACATCGACGTTCCTCACCTTATACCTCATCACCTAGGAATCCCCTCCCGCCAGCTAAGTCTCTCGCATCCCGCGTGTATCGCGTCCATTGCGTCGTCGCGTCGGTTGCGTTCCTCGCGGAAGACGCTATAGACGCTATCGACGCTATGACGCAACAGACGCCACCCGCCTCGCACGCCTCCCCGGAGGCCGCCCCGGCTTCCGACCCCGGCGCCTCCTTCTCCGACGAACGGCTGGCCCGGCGGCATTCGTGGGCACCGCCTCGTACCCGATCTTCGTCAGCACTTTATTGAGCCTGCGGATCAGCCCCTTTTCTTTTTCCCCCACCGCCCGTCTCTCGACAAGAAGGCCCTGAACAGATTTCGTTAAAGTGTCGGCCTTGCGCCTTGGCATGCTCCCTCCCAGTTTTAAGTCTCACTATTCAGTTATAAATGCTGGTGCTCAGTCCTTCCTATACCTCCCACGCTGCAAACTTCACGTCTATGTCTTATACGAAATCCTCCTTCAGTCTTACTTTTTACTTTTGACTTTTTACTTGCATTGCCCCTAACCCTCAGTGACCTTTACACCTGCGATAGACCCCGTCATAAAAGTTCGCCATCATCTCCACCGCGATTCTGGAACAGTACTCCAGAGGCCATCCGGCACGTTCGTTGCCGTATCCAGCCTCAAGCGCTTTTTGCAGGATAACCTGATTCGTCCCGCCATGTTCCTCACTCAGATCGGCTTCCTCATGCACCCTGAAATACTTGATGTCATCTTGCTGTAGCCCATAATGAGTCGTAAGACTGCCACGGAAATCCCGAGAGATATAGCCGAAAATCTCCTCCTCCAGGTGAACGGCAAAACACTCCGCCAAGGGGACGTCGATCCAGGACCGAACGAAAAAATCCACCAGCCCCCTGGCTTCCGGAATGAGCTCTGCCTCTATGATCTCGTGGGGCTCAACTCCGAGGGCCTTTCCTAGGCGGGTGAGCATCCTCGCGTGCCCACCCAGCGCCGGGGTGGTGAATTCTTCCCCAATCTTTTGCGCAATAAGGTCTTCGCATTCCGGGTGTCTTTTGAAAAATCCAACGAATTGGTGGTACACGCTAGCCATTCCTGTATTGACTTCGAGGGCAAAGGCATACCAGTTCTTGATCCAAAACCTCAGATTCTCCCGCGGAAGGGTCCCCGCCCGGAGCTCCGTGAAAAAAGGCAGGTCTTTAACCTCTTTGTCATAGGTATCAAGGACGATCTTCCTCAGGGCTGCAACCTTTTGCTTTGCCTCCTGGGGACTCATACCCATGCGCTCAGCCATAGAAACCTCCTAAAACTGCCGAGAAAAACAATCCAAAAAATAAAAAGGCACCGGCCTAATTGTCCATCTTTTTTTCTTGCTCCTTGCCCTCTGCTCATCGCTCTGCGCTCGGCGCTATGCGCTTTGCTCTCAGCTTTCCTCGATCCTCGAATTTCGGTCCTCACCTCTCAAGTCTGATCCCCACCGCGACCCTGTGCGCTCAAACTGCCTTGGAAAACCTTGACTATTTCGAACCTGAGTTCCAGTACAAGAGAGAGGAACGGTTCATCAACGATTCGTTTTGAGAACACGCCTGCCATGGCCCTGTAATACCATTCCTGTTTGTCCTTCGGACGATTAAAGCGTAGAAAGACATCATCTCCGAGCTTTTCATAATCGGCCCGGATATCTCTGATGTTGGCCAACTTATCTGCCAAAGAGACATAGACCGCATCCATCGAAGCAGTCTCTAAAATGTCGATTGTGTGCCGCTTCCGGTTTTCCCAGGTATCTGACTTATCTGGCTCGGAGGCCCATTCCACGAGCCGGGCAACCTCCTCGCCAAATTCTCGACGAATATCATCCGTTTTGAAACTCGTGTCCTCCACCGTGTCGTGAAGGATACCGGCCACAGCCACGTCTTCAGAACAGCCGGCTTCGATTAGAATTTTGGCGACGCCCAATGGGTGGACGATGTAAGGGACCTTGGTCCCTTTCCGAAACTGGCCGGTGTGCGCCTTTGTGGCAAACTCAATGGCCTCGAATACCCGCTGACTCATTTGCTCCGTTCAACCTACAATCCGTAAAACCTCTGCGGGTTATCAGAAAGAATCTTATCCGTGATAAAACTTGGGACATCTTCCCGGGACTTCATGGTCTTCACGAGCTCGCGCTCCTCTGACGGGTCATTATGGCCATAGTCAGAGCCGATGATCATGTTCTCTTCTGTTCCGACTCTGCGACATGAGTATCGGCATCGACAATGGGTCCCATGACATCGCCTCCATTGCGTTGCAAATTCCCATTCTCAGCCTTCCAGAGCTGACTACGCTTTTACGACTTCGCACATCACCCGTCAAGCGACTTTGCCATTTTGCCTTTGCGCATTTTCCCTGCGCAGTTATCTGTAGTACGTTGGTGACGAGAGCGTTTGGAATTCTTCGGGGTTTACCCGCGGCGCAACCCTGTGGGTGCCGTTAACAGAATCATGTTGAACGTGGAAGGATGGGCGCCATGAGATTGGGCCCCCTACGATACCGCAACTTCAGACTTATCTGGACGAGCTGGACCCTCGCTGCCACCGCTTCATGGATTCATCAGGTGGTGACCAATTGGTTGATCTTCGAGCTGACGGATTCCCCTTTGATGCTCGGGTTGAATGGGATATTTATTTCGGTTCCGTTTCTCATCACATCTCTCTATGGAGGGGCGCTTGCCGATCGCATGGACCGGCGCAAAATATTGGTCATTTCCCAGGTGATCAGCACTTTTCTGGCTATCATTCCCGGCATCCTAACGGGCTTGGATGTAATCCGGGTCTGGCATCTCTATACCCTCGGTTTCCTCAACGCGATCATCACTGGCTTCGATGGCCCCGCGCGTCAAGCGTTGATC
>JACZQL010000387.1 GCA_022545745.1 Deltaproteobacteria bacterium
AAGAGCGACACAATAATATGCGGAACAGGTAAAATGAATCTCTTGATCAAACTGTGCTGGAGAATCATTCTTCTAGGGCTTGGCCTGTCCGTCTCAGCCACGTTGGTCATCTGCTTTCTCACGGTCAGTGGTGCTAGTGCCCAGACTCAGTCTCCCATGGGCGGGAAGAAAACGGTGGAGTCGGGTCCATCGAAGAATCTCGTCCTTCCCAAGCCCTATGCGACCCCATCGGCCCGTAATCGTGCGAAAGTCCTTGGCTGGCCGGAGGGGCGTGGGCCAAAGCCATTACCCGGATTTAAGGTGAACTTATATGCGGACAACCTGGACAGTCCGCGGCGGGCCTATGTTCTACCCAATAAGGATGTCCTGATCGTGGAGTCGCGGCGCACTGAATATGGCAGGAGGCGGGGGCGCAAGAGACGGTCCCGTAGAAGTCGTCCCTCTTCATCCAACCGGATCACCCTGCTGCGGGACGCGGATCAGGACGGGACGCCTGAGCTCCGGACGGTATTCCTCACCGGACTGACGAATCCCTATGGAGTCCAGCTATTGGGCAACTGGTTATATGTTGGCAACATTAACGGGCTAGTCCGGTTTCCATACGAGACAGGTCAAACAGAGATCACCGCACCGGCAGAAAAGCTCCTGGACCTCCCCAGCGGCGGGCACTACACACGTAACGTCATTGCCAATCAGGATGGCTCCAAGCTTTTCATCGCCGTTGGGTCGTCCACCAACGTGGACGAGCAGGGAATTGACGCAAAGGACCCCCGGCGCGCCGCAATCCTCGAGGTGAATCCGGACGGCACCGCAATGCGTGTCTTTGCCAGCGGGCTGCGTAACCCTGTGGGGATGGACCTGGAGCCAGTAACGAAAACCCTCTGGACGGTGGTCAATGAGCGTGACCACCTCGGCGACGAGTTGGTGCCCGACTTTCTAACCAGTGTGAAAGACGGTTCCTTTTATGGTTGGCCTTACTCCTACTTTGGACAGAACGAAGATCCGCGCAAGAAGGGTGAGAGGCCGGACCTGGTGGCTAAGGCAGTGGCGCCTGACTTTGCTGTAGGCTCCCACGTTGCCCCCCTGGGGATTGTCTTTTACCAGGGGACCTCCTTTCCTAGGAAGTACCGTGGCGGGGCCTTTATCGGAATGCATGGTTCCTGGAATCGCTCTGAACTCGTCGGTTATAAGGTGGTGTTCGTTCCCTTTGAGAACGGGACACCGAAGGGGGAGATGCAGGATTTTCTCACCGGCTTTATCGCTGATGAAGGGGCTTCCGAAGTTTACGGTAGACCGGTGGATGTAGCGGTGCTCCCCGATGGCTCGTTACTGGTTACCGATGACCGGGGTGGGAAGGTTTGGCGGGTCAGCGCCGCCGACAATGCCAGCTCCTCCCAATCGCGGTAACGGGAACCCTCAGGAACACGGCGCGCACGATAATCAAAGGGGAGGAGATCCTTGGTCTCGACACCTGGCGCTTCAATGGATCTCAAGTGACCTAGCAGAACCTTCTTTGACTTCGTGCGCGGTTCCTACATGACGAGATAAACGAAGACAGAGACTAGGACGATCAAGAGAATATATTTTTTTGGATCCTTTTCGGCCTGAAGTTTCATATGTCCCTCCTGAGTTAAATATTAGCCAGACTCGATCATCTGACAGGGTTTTTAAATAGCAATTCCCATACCAATGACGCGAAATTGCATCCAATGCCCTAAAGCGGCACTGTCTGTTGGCCATTGTCAAAAATTGTTCCTTGAAAACGATTCGGGCCCTTCCCTGTAAAAATGATTCGTCCTGTGGGGTTGGGCAAGTTTGCACTGGCTGGCCTAAATCATATGCGCCCTGAATTACCTAGGTGCTCCGTATGGTTCCTTCCCCTTAACATACAAATTTGGAGCGGAAGATGGGTTGGAGACCCCGGAAATTCACTGACACTTCCGATTGACATGGGTGACAAAACGTTACTAGATTAGTGTCAATTTTAGGCCATCAACAGCCACTCAGCCTTGCCACGTTAAGGAACCAAAACGGGGCAGTATTTTGACAAAGGCTGTCATCCTATGAGGAAGGTGATCTTGTACGGCCATCCCGGCTGTGGGCATTACCGGGCGGCGGAAGACTTTCTTCGCCAACAGGGTATATCCTTCGAGGAAAAGAATATCTAGCAGGCTGCTGAAAAAGACTCATATGCTTCGTTGCGCTCAATCGCCTCGCTCCAACGTACCGCCTAAGTACGCCTCCGCTCGTCGATTTATCGCGCGCCTCGCCTCTGAGATCTTTTTGACCAGCCTGCAAACAGCTTTTTTCAACAACCTGCCAGACAGACTCAAAGGCCTACGACGAGCTGGTGAACCGATGGAGAAGTAGTGCCGCGGTCACCTTGGTGATCGATGGAGAGGTCATCATTGGGTGGAGGACGAACCGGAACCATGTGGAGGAATTGCTAAGGTAGAATCACACGCAATGGATTTGAAAACACTACCCAGGAGGTTGCTATGCCGCTATTCGCAGTATTTTCAGAGTATCAGGTCCCACCGGAACAAGGAAAAGAGGTGTTCACACGTCATCTTGGCTATATGGATCAGCTTCAATCGCAAAAGAAGGTCTTCGTTGCTGGTCCCTTCGGAGATGGAAAAGGGGCATTAATCGTTCTCTCCGCAGGGTCCATGGAAGAGGCAAAGGAGATCGCTTCCAACGACCCAATTCATAAAGAAGGGATTCGCAAGTTCCAGATTCGTGAATGGAAACCGGTCCGTTTTATGAGTTGGGCACTCGGTGAAGAAAAGTAGTTGTTTAGGCGCAGAGCGGATCCCCATCTGAGTGATAATAAAGAGGGAGACAGTTCATGCAAACCATTGGTATGATCGGCATTGGACAAATGGGCGCACCCATGGCACGGAATCTCCTGAAAGGGGGATACCCGGTCTATGTCTTCGACATTAATGAAAAGCAGATGGAACTATTGGCACAGGCCGGTGCCAAGAAGTCTACGGATGCTAAGGATCTGGCAGCCCAATCAGATGTGGTGATCACGGTTTTGACATGGCCTCACGTAGTGGAGGAAGTGATCCTTGGGCCCAAGGGCGTGGTAGAAGGGCTGAAAAGGGGAGCTGTTGCGATCGAGTGCAGCAGCATCGATCATGAAACGAGCCTTCGTCTCGGCCAGAAGGTCGAAGCTGCCGGTGGAAGCGTGGAG
>JACZQL010000388.1 GCA_022545745.1 Deltaproteobacteria bacterium
AGGAAGCTTCTCCAAGGTAACCTATTTAACAAGGACCTCATTACCCCCGAGTTGTTGGAAAAGAGACATCAGATGAGTTTGGGAAAAAACTTTGAGGCCTCACTCGAGCGATCGAAGGCACGTGAGTCACAAAAAGGACAGGTTCCCTTGTCCCAGCGGCTCAAGGAGGTATCGGCTCCACTTCTCATGCTCTATGGGGCACAGGATCGTGGGTCTGCTGCCAAGAGGTGCGCTTTGCTCAAAGAGAAAGAACCAGACATTCGGGTTGAGGTCATCGATCGTGCTGCTCATATGTTGATGTGGGATGCCAAGAAACCTTTTTGTGAGAAAGTGTTGGCTTTCCTTTCAGCCTAGTTAAACCCAAAGGATCTGCCTTATGATCGATCTTTATTCTTGGAAGACCCCTAACGGTCGCAAGATTTCTATTATGCTTGAGGAAGTGGGCTTGCCCTATGAAGTTCATCCAATCAACCTTGCCGAGGATGAACAATTTGCACCTGAGTACCTGGCTCTGAACCCAAACAACAAGATTCCAACCATCGTCGATCGCGAAGGACCCGAGGGTAAACCCTACACCTTGTTCGAATCCGGCGCCATTTTAATGTATCTGGCAGAGAAGACGGGTAAACTGTTACCAAGTGAGACAGCAAAGCGATACCATGTCATTCAATGGCTGATGTTCCAGATGGGCGGAGTGGGTCCAACCTTCGGCCAGGCTCATCATTTTATTCGGCGAGCTGCAGAAGTGGTTTACGGCGTTGAGCGGTACAGCAAGGAAACCAGGCGACTCTATGCCGTATTGGAGAAGCGTCTGGCAGAGGTTGAATTCCTTGTAGACGATTATTCCATCGCCGATATCGCTACCTACCCGTGGGTGGCTCGCTTCGAGTGGCATAAGGTCAATCTGGAGGAGTTTCCCAACGTCCATCGGTGGTTTAAGACATTGGGTAATCGTCCGGCAGTACAGCGCGGTATGGAAATACCGTGACCTTAACTTGGTCATGAAAATTTGTAGCCTAAAAAGGCACAAGAAATTGGCGTTTCGGATGATCTCTCAAGGAGGTTCTGTCCATGTCTTCAGATCAATTCATAGATGAGCTATGGAGATACGCCCGAGAAGTACCCATGGAACAACATCCTTGGTTTCAGGGGATCATTCGGCACCGTTGGACCCGTGATCAGATCATTCTTGGCGAGGTTCAACACTATCTACGGGTTCGGACCAATGCTATTTTCTTTGGCTATATTGCCATTAACGCTGTGGCCGAGAAGCAGTATGGACCCATGGATGTGGTCCTGGAAAACTTCATGGAAGAACTGTCCGGACCTAAAAGTCACGCAGATGTGTTACTCCAGTTCCTCGAGGAGGGTGGAATTTCACGGGAAGAGGCGGACTCGGCGGAGCCGACACCTGGGACCATGGCTGCCATCGAGATGCTCATTGGATGTTGTCAACGACGCTCGGCATTGGAAGGGATCGCGATGCTTAGCTTCGTGGAGAGCCAGCATGGGGGAACCAACGGAGTTGCCGCAAAGGTGTACAAGGAACTGACGGGATATTATAAATTCCCGGCACATGCCGCCGAGACCTACCGGCTCCATTCCGAACAGGATGTTTCCCATGGCAAGCGCCAGATCGACGCGCTCAGGGGATTCGCCACGGATTCGGAAACTCAGGAAAAGGTCAGACGTGCGGTCAAACTAGGAGTGACCGCATTTACTCTGGAGTGGGATGGGCATGTTCAGGCCATGACCGGACAGCGAGAATTCTGGATGGGAACATCCCCCCTCCAAATGCGGCAACCAAAAATTAGATTGCCCGGAATATCCGGCCTATAGATAAATTTAAATCCCTATGAATTAGATCGGCCAGTCCTTGGGGACCTGCTTTCGCCAATCTTGGAACTCAGGGCTCTTGCCGTGCTCGCGCTTGATCCGTTGCAGCGATTTTAGCAATTCCTGAAGATCTATATTTAGACTGTTAGAGACCATACCCGTGGTCTCCTCGAAGCCGAGGCCTCAGTTGTTGTGTCAGCCATGCAATTTTCGGAGAATGGTTTTCTCCTCGTCACTCATTGGCATTGAGATCTCCTCCTAACCTAGAGTATCTTCAACTCGTCCCATCCCCTTGGAAAATCCAACGGGCTGCGTTGTGATGACTTCGGTTTTACCCTTTGGGGCCCCCTGTTCGTCAAAGGTTACGGTCAGGCGAATCAATATCCGCCAAAGCTGATTTCGCCATTTGGCCTGTAGGAGTAAAAAGGCATTCTCCACTACGGTGCCAGGTGGCTCGTTGCAGGTGACTGGAAGCTCAAGATGAGCAGTCTTGCCGGGCATTAGCTCTGGAAAATCGGCAAGCTCTATTTTGTCGCCGCGAAATCGGCCATGGGGGCACTGTGCCGTTAGGATCTGAAGTGGTTGATCCCCTAGGTTGTGAATGTTCCAACCCACGAGCCATAGCTGAGGAGAGGAGCCGGCAATCTGGGTACCTTGCTCGACCTTCACCTCTGGCCCCATTTCCTGTTGATTTTCCAAGGGCGAGCCCGTGAAAAGAGGCAGGAAGACAGGGACCGTCTTCCTACGGTGTTTCAAGTGGCAGTATCTATGAGTGTGGAGGCCAGGTCAAGGTTTGGTAGGAGAAGAGAGGTCGTTGCGTGATTACGGCAGACGACCGAGGATATTGGAAGAAACGTACCGGGAGCTTTTGGCCCCAACGATATCATTATTTCTTCCCAACCCGGGTTCTCCAGTCATAAATGGAAAGTTGGCGGGTAAGAAATCGTCCTCAAAGGGCGGGTCGAGTTCCAGGATCTCAGTGGGTACCCGTCGCTCTGTTTGTTCCTTTGCTGGAATAGTATTCATTATAGCACCTCCTGCAACTCTCCTAATTGCAGCAATCATGCCACTCGGACTAAGTGGTTGTTTTTATTGCAAAAGGCTGATTTTTAACCCCCTGTTCAGCCTATAAAAGGGCTCAGAACCGTTTAGAATTGATACACTCGGCTTACCTTGAGGCAGGGGGTTTAATAATGCTACGGCGAAATTCTGTAGAGGGTCTTGGGGAACCTACTCAGGGAGGAAAGAGACTGGTTGGTTCAGGGGGAGAGATTAATTCCCTCGGAAGCAGGCAATAACCATGAGGATTACAAGCAGAAATCCGCTTATGATATAAAGCGTTACGGCCCCGGGG
>JACZQL010000008.1 GCA_022545745.1 Deltaproteobacteria bacterium
TATGCAACGCGTGCTTCAACCTCAGAGACACTGACTCAGCGAGCCAACTTTACGACCTGTACCTTCCCGGAGAAATGCACTTCACGATCGTGGGCTATGGCGTCATGTACTGGGGGTCCCGGGCTCGGGAGCTGGGGAACCTGGCGAGCTTGATGGGTCGCTTCGATGAGGCAGAAGAGCATCTCGAGCTGGCGGCGGACGCCACCCTGGAACCGGGCGGCGAGTTCGCCGCGCCGTGGAGCCTGGCGCTGGCCTCCGATTGCCCCATCACCAGTAAGACGGGGGGCTTGTTCCTGTTGTACGGCGAGCGGTGGGAGCGGCCGGGCCGCTTCGGCAAGCTCGACCTGCGGGTGACCCTGGCGCCGGTGGTGGAGGCCTACCTGGCGACGCTGGAGAACGTCTTCTCCTTCGTGGCCGCCTCCTGCAGATTCGATGGCGCGTTTACCGAGGTACGGCTCAAGCCGCCATCCCGCTACGCGACGCTGGAGCGGCCTTTGTGCAGTTTGATGAGCCGGTCCTCACCGATGTGATGTTCCGGCCCGAGGTGAAGGGCTTCTTTCCCAACACCGCCGCCTCGGAGTATTTATACTGGGCCAAGGCGTGGCGGGAGTAACGGGGGCTCCAGGAGGCACTCAGCCAGCGGTCCTGCCCCGGTACTCCTCGATGCCCTGCTCCAGGGCGGACCATCCGAGGAGGGCGCACTTGATGCGAATGGGAAACATCCGCACCGCCCGAAGGGACTCCAGTTCGCCTAGCTCTATCTCGTCTGTGACGTGGCCCGCATCGCCCACCATGGTGTATTGCCGCCTGCGCAGGCCGCCGATATCGCCGAAGAACACCGGCCCGCTTCCGACCGCCGCCGGCAGCTGGTTGGGCACGGCAAGGCCACTTTCGTCGAGGCGAGCACGAAGTGCGGTCACGGCTTGGATCGCCCGCAACGCGTCATCGTCGTGGACATGGAGGGCGGCACCTCTGTGACCTTGTGCTTCCCCATATGCAGCGTATATGGAAGGTCGTCGTTGAGCAGGCTGCTGTCCCACATGATTCCATGCTCTGCAAGCAGTGGCAGAGTGTTTTTACTCAGCTGGAAGTCTGGACATCTCCACCCCACAGGGCGTCTATTCGTGATGTTGTGTATGGCGGAGATGGACTTTTCGATCATCTCGGCTTCCTCTTCGGGTGAAAGTGTCCAAACCTTTTCGTATTTGTAAGTGAAGCCGGCTATGTCATGCCCGCTATCCAACATCCTCTTGACGGTTTCAGGATATCTCTCAGCCGTGGTGCCGCATACAAAGAATGTTGCCTTGACGCCGTGTCGGTCCAACACATCCATGATGTTCCATACCCCTCGGCGCGCACCGTATTGGTGGGTCGACATGTACAGAGAGTTGATAGCGCCACCTGCATTGGTAGGCGCGGCCTCACCGGACTCGTAGTTGAATGACAGACATAGTGCGAGCCTGTGGTTGTGAGGCCACCTGGGCTGCGGTGAATATGATTCTTTGATGGATGAGACTGAAGGTAGGATGACGACACCTCTCTTCGCAGGCTAAGCCGGAGATGCGTTAGTCGATATGGTGAAGTTATCTATGGAGCGCGTGGAGTTGCGGCAGAGTTCCCTCCACCGTTCCGCCATTTCGCTATAGGTAGCGATCCATACCCTATCATCATCCTTCGCGTATTGAAGAAAGTCGTCAAAGGACTTGGAGTTGGATGCATGGCCTGTCATGTAGTCATGAACGCAAAATGTCATCATCTTGGGCTTTCCGGAAGGGTCATTGAGGCATGCGTCAAACTCGGCCTTCCATGCCTCCAGGGAGTATTTGGCAGATCTAAACCTTCCCTGTACGTACGCCGGCGGTGTAATGCCTCCTCCCATAAAATTGATGTCATTGTTTATAGTGAACGGGATCTCTACAAGGGTTCTGCCCCCGCCCAGATCGAGCAGATAAGGATAGTCATCGTTCCACATGCTGCTATCCCATGCCAAACCCATCTTTGCTGCGGTATGGAGCGTGGTAGGACTCGCCGCACAACTTCTCGATCCCAAAGGCCGGCGACCTGTTGCCCTTTCCAGTGTTCCAAGGGTTTTTGTGAAGACCTCCTCCTCGGCGTCCCTTGTCAAGCGCCACAACGCTTCATGGTAATAGCCGTGCCCAGCTATATCGTGTCCCCTCTCCGCTATAGCCCTGGCCGCTTCAAGATACCTATCGGCAGCGGCACCACATATGAAGAAGGTACATTTGATGTCGTGTCTGTCCAGTATCCTCAGCAGCCTCCATATGCCTATTTTGCCGCCATACTGCCTGTTGGTAAGATCCTGAGTGTCCACGCTCCCGTCGGGACGAATATATGACGCAGAGTCCGCTTCAAAATGGATCGCTATCAACAGGGCGAGTCTTTTGTTGCCAGGCCAGGTTATGGACTCACCGGGTTGAATTTCTCTGATCAATTTGAACCCCCTTCATAACGTGAATTCAAGCTCGGTAGTTTCAATCGCTGGTTGTCAACTGCGGGAAGGCATCTCCTCGCCCATGGGTTCTCCGTTTACCCCGTACCACAGAACGCCCTGTACGTAAGTGCAGGGATGAATGTTCTGAAGTTCTCGAAGGGCAAGCCCTAAAGCCACGGACGTAAGTCCGTGGTACGGGGTTTACCAGAATTTGCGACGGTTATCTGAACTGCGGAAGAACCCCTTTGCCCAGAAAACGGAGATTATCAAAAAAGAGCTGAAAGGACGACCGCATGTCAAAAACAATGTGGCCTACCCCAAGCTCGACAAACCGTTCGACAAAACGGCACATGTCTCCCGCAGTCCCCCAAATCAAAAAGCCCTTCAGGCTCTCTAAGCTAATCTCCGAGCCTTCCTCTTTCACTAATTTATAACGCAGCGCATCCTGTTTAACCTTGTTCATGTCAACCGATCGTAGGGCAGCATCGGCAGAGCGTCCGACCACGGTCTGTGGCATCACAGCGAAGTCAAATGGCGCATTCTTTCCCTGCTCCCTGCGGAGATCTTTGCAGTATCTGATCCGAGCGTCAAGCTTGACAAAAGGAATCCTGCTAGGCATCCAACCATCCGCGAATTCCACAGCCCGTTCCACAGACTTATAGGTCAAGCCGCCGTACCAGACAGGTACGCTCTTGCCCAAGGGCTTGGGATCGATGGACACTTCACGGAAAGAAAACAGGCGCCCATCATAGGAGACTCTATCCTCAGACCAGCAACGCCGACAAATCTCCACGGTTTCTCTTACGGCCTGGAACCGTTGTTCAAAAGGGATCCCAATTGTCGAAAATTCATTCTCGTCGTAACCCGCTCCAATCCCCAAGATCGTTCGTCCGTTGCTCAAGTAGCTAAGAGTGGCAAATATCTGCGCTACTTTGAGCGGATGGCGATGGGGGGTGAGAACGGCAGTCCCGAGTTTAATCCTCGATGTGACTCCCACCAGCGCAGCAAGCGTCAGCGTTGATTCCGTAAGAAGTCCAGAATCTGTAATCCCCGCATGTTCAGTGTGGTAGGGGGAAATGTATAGGTGATCTCGCACCCAAACAGAATCGAAGCCTAAATCTTCCGCCACGTGCGCGCTTTCCAAGATGCCGGTGCGGCTGGCAAATTGTGTGAAGTGAGGAATCAGCACGCCAAACTGAACGGTTCCCAATCTTGACTCTCCCCCCTTAGCGAAATGAGATTACCAAACGTGGCTGAGCGCCTCCATCAATTTTTTTAATCAAGTTATATCGACCACGGGGTTTGAATCCCGTGGCCGACCAAAGGGAAGAGCTACCGCTTCTCCCCTTTGGAAACCCCATCGGTTTTGTGCCCGCGGCAAGCCGTGGGGTTACCCAATAATCTATTCCCTTTAATTCCTTGGTCCGGGAGGAGGAACCACACTGATCCCTTCAGTCTTCTCTATATAGCGCATCATCCTGTAAACGCTTTCCACTTCCGACACGTCAAAGCGCGGAAGTTTCTTGAATTGTTTTATATATTCCGGACCCGACTCGACGCGCGTCCCTATAAAGGCGAACTTCCTCTTTTCCATTGAGGTGACCACCTTGTCCCTGAAATCTTCCAGAGATGGTGCCCACATTGCCTCCTTTATCCCGGCCCCCTTCGCGATCTGTATGAGATCGGCACACACACCCGTGGCTGTTTTAATGAGTCCTGAGGCCTCATACATTCCATTGTCAAAGACCATATAGATTAGATTGTCCGGCTTCTCCCGGGCCAAAGTAGGCAGGGCGCAGAGATTCATAAGGAGGGCCCCGTCTCCATCGAGGGCCAAGATCTGCCGCTTTGGGAGCGAGAGAGCGAGCCCGAGGGCTATGGACTGAACCAGCCCAAGGGTTCTCACCCGCATGTTTCCTTCGCCGGGTCGCACAGCGCCCCACTCCGTAGAGCCTCCTCCGCCTATAGTGATGACGAGGGATTGCCCCACCTCGGAGGCAATCCCTTTAAGGCAGTCGTACCTAGTCATTGCTGTTTCTCATCATCGGACTCCGGGGAATCCCATCTCCATCAATTCCGAGGTCCCGGGAGAGGGACAACCCTGATTCCCTCGGTCTTTTCGATGTACCTCATAAATCGGAACCCGTTTTCCACCTCTCCGTGTTGAAAAGACGGCAGACGACGCCAACTTTTCAGATATTCGATACCTCTTTCTGTCTTGGCGGCGATCATGGAAAAGGCCTTTCTCGTCACGGCGCTTTTAAATTCCTCCATGAAATCTTCCACAGAGGAGGCCCAGCACGCATTTTTCACCCCGGCCCCCTTTGCCATTGCGATCAAATCCGCGCCGGCCTCGGTCGCTGTCGATCTCAGGCCCGATGCCTCGTAGATACCATTATCAAAGAGCAGGTAGATTAAGTTAGCTGGACTCTGCCGTGCCAACGTTGGAAGTCCACAGGCGTTCATTAGCAGAGCACCGTCTCCGTCTATGGCAACAATCCGACGATTCGGCAGCGCCAGGGCCAGTCCCGTAGCTATGGAAGATACAAGCCCGAGTGTGCGGCACCTGAAGTTTCCGTCACCCGGTCTTATCGCATTCCATTCCGCTGCGGCTCCTCCGACCGTGCAAATAGCGAGGGCGTCTCCCGTCTCCTCAGCGATGGCCTTCAAGCAGTCGACCCTCTTCATCGCCTTGTCCCGAGAACGTTTTTGGTCAAGAGGACTGCCACCGGCCTACGAGAATCTGTGGCAAGCAGCGTTGCCCCCTTGATCGTGTTTTTTATCTCATCCATTTTTCTCAACACATAATATCGGATACCGAGGCCGCTCAGGACCGGTTCCGTCACGGAACCGAGGGTAGAAAACCCTTCGTCCCCTATGTCGCCCGCATAGTAGATCATGAGAAGCATCGGAATATTGAAGTTTAAGGCCGTTGTGGTGAGGCCGTTGCAGCTATTGAGAAAGCCCCCGTTCTGCATGATGATGGCTGTTGTCTTTCCCCCCATGTAAGCGCCGGTGCATAGACCAATGCCCTCCTCCTCCCGGCAAAGCGCCACGTGCTTGATCTCTGGATCCCCATCCACGAGTTCTATAAGCTTTGCAAGATTAAAATCGGGGAGTGAGGTTACGAAGTTGATCCCGGCCTCCTTCATAGATTCGAGAATGATCTTTGGTCCGTCTTCAGGTGCCAAATTCAACCCCCCTATAATAAATGGTCATCTCTACCCCCGTTTATCGGTTCGGCAAATATCCAGGGCAACCAGCGCATACATCTTAGCCGTGTTTACCAGATCCTCTGTCTCCATATAGCCACTGTCAAGACCAGTGGATTTTGCTTTTTTTCGATCGCTTAGGCGGCGGGGGCCAAAGGTCAGCGCTGGTATCCCAACCTCATTAAAGACATTGACATCTCTCCACATACTTGTCTCCGCCGTCGACACAGGCGGAGGATCATTGCCTCGAATGCGGCGGTGGGCCTCCTTGATCGACTCCACTAGCCGCTCTACATTCTTTCCCTCGTATCCCTTCCTGATCATATAGGGGTCCAGCTCCCCGCCCAGGCCCTGGCGTTTGATTACCTCCGCTAACTCTTCCTGTACCGTGAGCGGGTCTACGGGGGCGGGTATTCTCACATCCAGATAGATGCTGCACTCCTTACAGGTCCGACTCGGGTTGTAAGGAGTTCCACCACGAATTGCCCCAATATTTACTTTGGGAACTACCTTGCCTGCGGGGGATATATAAGTATAGCGTTTCTCATAGTCCCGTCCCCAGTCCTCGAGGGCCTGAATAAGCTTGGCCATCTTGACTATCGCATTGGGATGCTCCTCGATGAGATCCGGTCTGTAGGATCTCGGGGTGTAAAGTCCCACACCCTCCAGTGTGATCTTATAGTATCCTGCGCCGGTCTCCACCCACGTGACACCAAAATCTGTAGTTTCGGCCACAAGGGCATAGTCGGCAACGATGCCGTGGGTCACGGCATGCCGGCTTCCCAATCCCTTGCCGGCGTAACGGGGCCCCTGAAATTCATCGATGGGTCCACTGCCTATCTCGCCAACAACCATTGTAAGAATCAAATCACCTTTGAGTGTGATTCCTGCCTCCTTGATTGCCTTGGCAGCCACCAAGAAACAGGCCATCGGTCCTCGGTCATTTTGAACCTGCTTGCCGAAAATCCTTGTTCCGTCCACCCAGGCCACAGGTGGTGATGCCTTTACCATCCCGCTACGCAGAACTTCCTCCACGCTACTCTGCTCGGAGTCCATATGGCTGTTGAAGAGAAGGGAGTATCCCCTCCCCGCTCCTTTGAGAATCCCGATCGCATTGCTTCTTCCCTCAGAGATCGTCTGCTCGATGGCCCTGAAACCATTGGTCCCGAGCCAATTCATGCAAAATTCCGTCATATATTTTTCATATCCGGCGGGGCTTTGTATATTGCCCATGGTGATCGCCAGATCCACCAGTTCTTTTTCCTTGATGAGATCCAGGACCTTTTCCGCCTCTTGGTCTAGAGGGCTCATTGTTACCTCCAAAATAATTTAGGTCGTAAACTCGCGTACCACATCCTGGAATTCAAGTCCACATGATCAGGAATCAAGTTGTATCGTCCACGGGGTTTGAACCCCGTGGACGACCAAAGGGAAGAGCTACCGATTCTCCCCTTTGGATACCCCATCGGTTTTGTGCCCGCGGCAAGCCGCGGGGTTACCTAACAATCCAGTACCGAAAAAGACCACCCAGTCCTGTATGCGGGCCGTGAGATACCGTTCAGGAGCCGTGCTGATTGAGCGTTGGGACAGGATGGGATAAAAGGGATGCTTCGGTGAACCCGAAGAGAGGGGGAGTCCATTGTGAGAGTGAGCTCGGGACCTTATCGTGCGTGCTTGGCCTTGACCTCCATGGCTCGCACTCCAATTCTTGCCGCCTCGACGTAGCTCTTCGTCTCCCATAAAAGGTAAGCGTGATTCCACAGTACCATTGCCAACTTTGGGTCCTCCGGACCCAGCTTCTTTTTATAGATCTCGAGTGCCCGTTGGTAAAGCGGCTCTGCCTCAGCAAACTTGCCCTGGGCACGGTATGCCTCGGCCATATTGTTAAGGCCCAGAGCCACATGCGGATGTTCCACCCCTAACGTCTTCTCCCAGATAGCAAGGTTCCGCGCATAGACCAGCTCGGTCTTAGCATGCCTGTCCCGAGGGTCCCTAGAGCGCCTATTCTCAAGCCACTGGTTGATCAAGTCCTCAACCATTCTATAGGTGAGATAGAAGCCGGCTAAGGCAAGCTGCGCTTTTTTAGGAATTTTTTCCATATATGAACTGACAGACGCCATCTTCGCCAAAGTGATCGGTTGCTAATATTGTGCCAAATCTGAATCCGCCACGACGATGATGTAACCTCTTATAAATAATGGACTTTCAAGCGCACTGGGAAGGTAATCAGGATTTCCCTTAAGGTTAGCAAGATGACAAAATAGTATCAAAATGGAACGGTTTGAGTCCTCCGCTTGGCAGTAGAGACGCCAACGGGCTCCATCGCTCTCCGTAGTCGAGGCCATGATAGGAAGTACGCTCAAACTCTCACTCCCGGTTATCGCCTTGACTGCACAGCAAAGCGCCGTATTCCTGGCCATCTCCCCCTTTCTGCAAGATCTGGGATTCCCGGTCGTTGCTATTGGCTCTTTGATCTCACTGGGACCCTTTCTTGCACTGGCGGCGCGCATCCCCACGGGTCTTGCCTACAGAGCCGCCCGAGCACGGTTGCTAATCGTCATGGCGCTTTTGGTGATCGGACTGTGCAATTTCCTATATACCCTCACTGTTCTATTATTATTGCCCTGATCCATTCAGTGAACGGATTTGCCCTCGGTGCAGCGACAACTCTCTACTTGGCCTTCTTCGTTGAAGCCTTACCCCAAAATGAAAACCGACACCATGCCATGGGCATCACCATGAGATGCCTGGCCGTCGGTCATTCCAATGGATCACTTCTGGCGGGGACCATTGCCGATCGGTTCGGATATCCCGCCCCCTTCCAGACCGCAGCCTTTCTGGCACTCCTGTGTGCCGCTGTCCTCGTTATCTTCCGTAGGAGACCCTATTCTTTGGATCACCAGGAAAACAGGCCAGATCCGTCGGCCTTCACGAGCCTTCGAAATTCCCTAAGGGCGGTCGCAGAGCCTGAGATGGCTTCCGTCGTGGTGGTTGCTCTGTTCCTTAACCTTTTGCACCTGATAGGAAGCGTTTTTCTCACACTCTACGGCTTGGCAGTGGGACTCACCTTGACGCAGATCGGCATCATCAAGGGCTTATACGCCCTATGCAATGCGATCACTCGCCCTTTGAGCGGGTTTGTGATGACGCGCATGGGCTCAAAAAGTCTCTGTCACATCGGCCTGGCGATCCAATCGGTCTTCCTGATGCTTGTGCCCCTTTGCTCCAACTTCGGTCCACTACTCACCGTCTACATCCTTTCAGGCTTCATGCGGGCAGTGGTCGTCGTGAGCAATGCCATTAGCCTGGTCCAGGACGTAGATCAGACTCGCCTTCCTAGGGGACTTACCTCAGGCATCTACAATGCGGCAGATGATCTCGGTAATATCCTTGGTCCCGGCGCCGGGGGATTGATTGGTGCCATGACCGGCATTGCGGGACTTTTCGTGGTCGGCCCCCTGTCAGCGGTTTTGCTCTTACTGGTTGTGCTCCAGGGGTTAAGGCTTCTACCCCACTCTCCCGTGTGCGACATCAAGAGTACTCTCGAACCACTTCCGAACTGACAGCACCACTCAAGGCGTAGCGGTGGAGGCATAGAAAAAAAGGAGCTCCGGGGAGGAAGAGGTAGGGGGTTCCTGCGGACGACCGCCCCCATTTGATAGTCAGGGAAGGAGAGTTTGAACCTGTCCACCCCCTGTGGCATAAAGCCTCTGTGACCGCCTCGTGGTTACAGCTCTCCCTCAAGGCCACCCCAGCGGCTTTGGACACGATTGCAAACTTCCTGATCGAAAGGGGATCTCCAGGAGTTGTCCTCAATCAGGAAGAGATACAGGCCTTTTTCCCGTCCCTACCGGGAGCCTCTACCCTTAAGAGAGACATTGGGGTTTTCCTTAAAGGAATCGATGAAATTTATCCGGGAGTTGTTCGACAACGGCCCCGTTGGACTGTTTTAAAAGATAAGAACTGGAATAGCTCCTGGCGCAGATTCTTTTCCCCACAAAAGGTGGCCAGAGGCTTCTTGATCACCCCTCCGTGGATCCGGTCGAATCAATCCGGGCGGCGAAAGGTGATTGTGATTGAGCCCGGGATGGCATTTGGCACGGGGACGCATCCGACCACGCAGTGCTGCTTGGAGTTTTTAGAAGAGGTGGTCCACTCGCTGAAATCGACAAGGGTACCTGCCCTTGATGTCGGGACTGGATCGGGGATCTTGGCCATCGCCCTGGCCAAGATGGGCTTAACGAAGATAGTGGCATTGGATAACGATCCTGTCGCGATAAAGGTGGCCGGGGGCAATGTGCGGCGGAATCGGGTAGGTAGAGCAATTGAGTTGCTGGAATCAGAGGTAAAGCAGGTCAGTGGATCTTTTGCCATTGTTGTCGCCAATCTTACGGCCGAGACGATTGTTGGACTAGCACCTGCTTTTAGAAAAAAGGTGTCCCGCCGAGGTTTTCTGATTCTTTCCGGGATCCTGGATCAGAGCGCGCCGGAAGTACTGAGTCACTTTGTTCCCAGGCCATTTACGTTGGTTCGGCAAAGGAGCGTCAAGGAGTGGACCACGCTGGCGTTGATTAAAAAAACTTGATTATGCCTCGCTTTTTTGTCGCAAAAGATAGCATCCGGGATAAAAAGGGGACCATATCAGGCCCTGAATTAGAGCATATGAGGAAGGTCCTCCGCTTGTGTCCTGGACAAGGTGTCCTTCTCTTCGATGATGAGGGTTGAGAATACGAGGCGGTCATCCAATCCTATGCCGAGCGGGCTGCCGAGATGGTGATTGTCAACCGCTACCGGCCGGAGAGAGAATCCCCCTTGGACATTACATTGGCACAGGCGATCGGAAAGGGTGACAAGATGGACTGGGTAGTTGAAAAGGTAACGGAGCTGGGGGTGCGATCCATTGATCTTTTTTTCATCTTATACTGTTCCCAGGCTCGATAGGAGAAAAATTGAGAGGCGGGGGGCGCGGTGGAAGAAGATCGCCCTCAGTGCTGCCAAGCAGTCGGGTCGGACTAAGATTCCAGAGATCCAGATGCTGGGTGATTTTGGAGATTTGATCCGAAGGCCCTGGCCATGTGAGCTGAAGCTCCTCTTTTGGGAAAGGGAGTCGACGCGAAGTCTTAAAAAATTGAGAGAGGAACGAAAGCATCTCGACTCCATTCTCCTGGTGATCGGTCCTAAGGGTGGATTTACACCCGAGGAGGTCGCTCAGGCCTCGGACCAGGGGTTCCTGACCATCCGATTAGGGGAAAGAGTCTTGAGGACGGAGACCGCTGCCCTGGGGGCCCTCTCCGTCGTCCAGTTTCTCTGGGGAGACATGGGATAGAAAATGGCCTTGCCCCTTGAGAGGAGTTCCTTTAGCATAGGGCCTGCCGTTCGGTGACAGGACCATGAAGTGTCCCAAATGTAAATATGTAACCTTTGATGACTTGGATCGATGCAAGCGGTGTGGGGCCAGTTGGGTCTCTGAGCGGGCACGGTTCGGCGTTAAGGATCTGTCAGCTCCTGCGGAGAGAGGCCCCGAGGGCTCACCCGTGATAGAGCTAGTGTCGAAATCTGAGACACCCACGGGGACGGCAATATTGGAGCATCG
>JACZQL010000389.1 GCA_022545745.1 Deltaproteobacteria bacterium
TATCCCTTACTTCTTATCGCCTCCCCTTTTACTTATCCCTCTTCTGTATTCACTATTTGCTATTCGCTATTCGCTATTTTCGGGGCTTGACATAGGGAACAAGGACGGTTAATTGATTGAGGGGCAATTATCATACAGGAGGCTTTCTATGGGTAACATTGAACAGAAAAAGGAAGGTGGAATTCTCACTTTGGAGATTAACAGTCCACCGGTCAATTCCTATACGCACGAGATGCTGCGCCAACTGGACGATTGTATTGTCCAGGCCCGTTTTGACGAAACGACCCATGTGATCGTCCTCACCGGAAACGGCGAAAAGTTTTTCTCTGCGGGAGCCGACATCAACATGTTGGCCAAACAATCCCTCTCTTACAAATACAACTTTGCCGTGCACGGGAACGAGGTCCTTTTACGCATGGAAAGGACCCCCAAGCTCATTATTGCCGCGATCAACGGCCATGCCATTGGCGGTGGACTGGAGATTGCAATGGCTGCTGATATTCGTATTGCAAAGAAAGATGCGGGGAGAGTCGGCCTGGCGGAGGTCAATCTCGGTGTCATGCCCGGCATGGGTGGGACTCAACGTCTCCCTCGATTGGTCGGGAAGGGCCGGGGACTGGAATTGTGCGCCACAGGTAAGCAGATCGCCTTTGAGGAGGCCGTGGAGTTCGGCCTGATTCACTATATCTATGAAAAGGACAATTTTATGGAGCAAGTTTTCGATTATGCCCGCCAGTTCGTTCCACCCAACAAGGCAAGCTTCGCGGTGGGGAAGATCAAACGAGCCATACAAGCGGGCCTCGATGGTTCCTTGGCCGAAGGCTTGTCCCTGGAACACGAGGTTCTTCATCAAGTCTTTGCTAGCGAAGACGGCAATGAGGGAGTGAAGGCCTACCTGGAAAAGAGAACAGCTAAATATCAAGGGAAATAACTTTCGAGAGACGAATCACGAATAACGAAACCGGAGGATATGGATGACCAAACTGCTAATCGGAGGTGAACAGGTAGAATCTGGGAGCAAGGAAACGTACGAAGTGCGTAATCCTGCCACGGGTGAGGTTGTGGACCAGGCAGCCAAGGGCACGGCCAAGGACGTGATGCAGGCCATTGACGCCGCAGAGACTGCATTCAAGGAGTGGTCCGACGTGACCGCTGAAGACCGTGGCAAGATGCTGACCAACGCCTGTGAACTGATCAAGGAGAAAAGCAAAGAGATCGCCCAACTCCTCACCCTAGAACAGGGGAAAACCCTATTTGAGGCCAATCTGGAGATCCATCATTTGCTTCACGGCCTCGAGTTTTATGCCGGACTGGCCTCAAAGGTCCGGGGCTCTCATGTCCCCTTGCCCCAGAAGAACGCTTACGGCATGGTCATCCGCCAACCCATCGGGTTGTGTGCCGGGATCATCCCATGGAATTTTCCCTTGACGCTCATGGGAACCAAACTCGGCCCGGCCTTGGCGGCGGGCAACACCATTATCATAAAGCCGGCCAGCACCACACCCCTCGCAACACTACTCTGCGTCGAGCAGATCCAAAAGGCAACTTACGGTGAGGGGAAGCAACAAAAAAGCCTGCCCAAAGGGGCGGTCAATGTGGTCACCGGACCCGGGAGTACCGTTGGAGAAGAACTGCTGCGCAACCCCAGAATCAGGCGAATCGCCTTTACTGGTTCCACTGACGTTGGACGTCACGTCATGGAGGTGGCTGGTAGGGAGATCAAGAGAATCACCCTGGAACTAGGGGGAAGCGATCCCATGATCGTCATGGATGATGCCAACCTCGACCTAGCCGTCAAGATGGCCGATATCGGTCGTTTCTTCAACTGCGGCCAGATGTGTCTGGGGGTCAAGCGTCTGTTCCTGCACGAATCCATTGCGGACAAATTCATCAGCGACCTGGCAGAGCTGCTGAAAAAGAAGACCGTGGGCAACGGAATGAACAAAGAAAGCCGTATGGGCCCTCTCCATATGGACTACCAAAGGAAAGAGGTAGAAGAGCAGGTGGAGGACGCCAAGTCGCGAGGCGCAAAGGCAGTAATCGGAGGGGAAAGACCAAAGGGAAAAGAGCTGGATGGCGGCTTCTTTTATCTCCCGACACTTCTAACCGACGTTCCCGACGATGCCCGGATCACTTCGGAAGAGTGTTTTGGCCCTGCCCTGCCGGTTTATAAGTTCAAGGACCTGAATGAGGCCATCGAAAAGGCCAATAGCTCGATTTACGGTTTAGGCTCTTCCATTTGGACCCGCAACATGATCCACGCCAATAAGGCCATCGATAAGCTTCAGGCAGGAAATGTTTGGGTAAACTCGCTCCACTATGGCTACGATGAACTCCCCTTCGGCGGCATCAAGGCCAGCGGATTGGGTCGAGAGCACGGACCGGAAGCCCTTGACTATTATCTGGAGCCGAAGGGCGTAGTGATCGTGAACGTATAGTCACTGACGGTTAGGGAGTGGTCGCAAGACACAGATTACGAAGAAAGGAAGGCCAGGATCACCAGAGCCGTCAGCACCACTAGGCTTAAAACAGACACCAAAAGTTGCCAATCCCTCTCGGGTAACCTTTGCCAGGTCTGCGGGTAGAGGCTTCTACCCGGGAGGTAAGAATCCTCTTCAAAAAACTCAAGGGCTTTTTCAATCTCAATGAGCCCGTGTTTTGCCTGTTTGTGACGCAGGTCTTGTTGGCGGATCTGATCGATGAGGAGGGAAGAAAAGACCACCACACCCAAGATGAGGGGCCACCGAAGTTCTCCCACAGGAAACCACTGGGAACTTCCCACCAAGAGCAATACTAAAAGGGCAGCGCTCCCCGCCATCGCAATCCACATCATGGACTGCCTTCTCGCATAGACTTCATTCTTAAAGATTGGGTAGACCATCTTGAGGACTTCGATCCTCCGAGGTCCAAGAGGGGATTTTCTCTCAACCATGGGGCGGATTTTATCCTAGTACAACCCTTAATCACAGGGCGATGGTGGATCAATGCTGCTTCCGGAACCAGTAAAGGTCCAGGTATCAGCGCCGCAACTGCCGTGTGTAGCCGTAAGGGTATAGAATTGCCCCCCGGACATTATCGCTATGTTCACATTCGCGCTCTGCCTAAAGCCGTTACTCATACTTCCTTACATCCGCACGGCTTTTGAAGATCAACAAATGAACATTCCCAATTTCTCCCATA
>JACZQL010000390.1 GCA_022545745.1 Deltaproteobacteria bacterium
TGATCGTTAAGTGCCCCCAGTGTAAGGCGAAAGTAACCTGGGACAATAATCCCCATCGTCCTTTTTGTTCTGAGCGGTGTCAGCTGATCGATCTCGGAGCGTGGGCAGATGAAAGGTACCGAATTCCGGGAGGGATTCTGGAGGACGAGTCAGATCAAGTGGACGATGATTCCGATGAAAATCTCAACTAGTCAGTGCTAGCCTGATGAGCATTCACCCCACTGCCGTTATTGATTCCCGTGCGGAGATTCACCCAGAAGCGGAGATTGGTCCCTATGTGGTGGTGGCAGGACCGGTCAAGATCGGGCGTGGGACTCGCGTGATGCCCCACGCCACTCTCATGGGACATACGGAGATTGGAGAGGAGAACGAGATCCATCCAGGGGTCGTTTTGGGAGATGCCCCGCAGGATACGGCCTATCAAGGGGAGGTGAGCTATCTCAAAATCGGAAGCCGCAATATCATTCGGGAGTATGTCCAGATAAACCGTGGGACAAAACCGGGATCGTCCACAGTCATTGGTGACCAGAATTTTCTCATGGCAGGCGCTCACGTGGGGCACAACTGCAGCTTGGGAAATCAAATTGTCATGGTCAATGGTGCCCTGTTGGGGGGCTATGTGGAGGTGAGCGATCAGGTCTTTATCTCTGCCCACTGTCTCGTGCACCAATTTGTTCGTGTTGGAACCCTTTCCCTAATGCGCGGCCTCAGCGGAACCAGCCGGGATGTCCCGCCCTATTCGATTCTCGACTGGCAGCATACGGTGCGTGGGGTGAACATGGTGGGGTTGAAGCGGGCGGGTTTTGATGGCAAGAGGATTCGAGAGATCAGAGAGGCCTTTCGTATGCTATTTCGAAAGGGGAGAAATCTTTCCCTCGCAGTGAAGGAAGTCGAAGAAAAGTCCGAACTTTCCGCGGACGTGGTCGCCCTTTTGGAGTTTATTAAGTCTTCCAAGCGAGGGGTCTGTTTGGGCGGTTAATTCTCGGGCGGTGAAGCTGGATTGGACGGGGGGGCCTGTTGAGGCTGCCCAGAGGGTTGCGGGGGCGATGCTATAAAGATAACAGGCTTTTGGCCTTTGAGCTGCGTTGGAGTAATGACGTAGCTGCCGCGCACAGCAGGGTAAATTATGTTATCTGCCACGTCCCGCCGCCCACCGCTTAACACATAACCCAATCCACCTGTGATGAGACCGAGTCCGGCATAGGTGATTTTGAGGGGACTGTAGAAGGCACTGGCAAAGACAGAACCTAAACCATAGCCGATACTCTGGGCCTCTTGCTGCGACATTTCACTGGACTCACCCTCGGGAGCAGGTGCGGGTTCCCCCTCAGGACTGGCAGCGGGTTCTTCTTGAGCGGGGATGGGCTCTTCTTGAACTGATTGTTGTGTGACACCCGGCTTCGGGACAAACAATGCCAGGGAAAAGACAAGAGCTAGGATCCAAATTCTCCTAGACTTTCTTAACATAGAGGGCAATATATCAGAATTTACTTTAGCCGTCAAAAGTAATCGTCCAGGCCTTAAAGAGGAAGGCGGGTTTGGATGAGAGGACTGGAACTCCCCAGATGGGCTTATCGGACTTGGGTTCCGACTGCTGCCGGGATGTCTTTAAACCCGTCGCGATCGAGGAGCTTCAGTAATCCTCGGTTAATCTTTCTCACCAGGGTGGGGCCTTCGTAAACAAATCCCGTGTAGACCTGCACGGCTGTCGCGCCCGCGGTGATCTTTTCATAGGCATCTTCGGGGGTGAAGATGCCTCCTGAACCAATAATGGCCAGATTGCCTTGGGTGACTTCGTAAATATGGTGAATGAATTCAGTAGCCCTTGCCTTTAACGGTTTGCCGCTCAGGCCTCCAGGCTCGTTTGTCCGAGTGAGGAGCCCCTCTCTCAGAAAAGCCGTTACGTTGGTTGCAACAATGGCGCTTACCTGCTGGGACTGAAGCACTTCGATTATTTCGTCCAGTTGGCCGAACTCCATATCCGGCGCTATTTTTACCAGAATCGGTTTTGGTTGAACCTTTTGTTGGGTGGCGATCTCTTGGTTTTTTTTCCGAACTGCTGCTAGAAGCTCTTGAAGGGGACCCTTTTCCTGCAGGTCGCGCAGGTTGGGTGTATTGGGGGAGCTGACGTTTAGGGTGAAATAGTCTCCGTAGGGATGAAGCCTTTCGAAGGTAAAGAGATAGTCTGCGACAGCATCTCTGTTCTCAACGAGCTTGCTCCTCCCGATGTTGATTCCAACAGGTATCCTTGGGAGCTCTCCCCTCTTTTGCCATCGATCCAACCTCTCACTGATGGCTACTGCCCCCTCGTTATTGAAGCCGAGACGGTTAATCAACGCCCAATCTTTCGGTAGACGGAACAGTCGTGGCTTTGGGTTGCCGGGTTTCGCCTGGGCGGTCACGGCCCCTATCTCTATGAAGCCAAAACCGAATCCGGGTAGGATTTTTAAAGCGACAGCGTTTTTGTCGAAGCCCGGCGCCAGCCCCACTGGATTGGCAAAGGTCAAGGAACCCAGCTGGACGGTGAGACGCTCGTCCTCCACTCGACATAGAGGCTCCAGGGCACCTTCGAGCAGGGTCAAATGGGACAGCAGTGCAAGGGTCTGTTCGTGGGTCTTCTCCGCGTCTCTTAGAAAAAGGAGCGGACGGATCAGGGTTTTATAAAACACCAATTTCCATATAGCATACGTGCGAAGGTGCATGCCATGCGACGCCCCAGACATGCCAGCTTTATGGGTCTAGACCTTGCCTGGTCTGATAGGAACCCGAGCGGGGTAGCCCACCTTGTTTTGCACGGCAAGGGATGCGTCCTGTTAGAGACGGATCATCTCGGCTCGGATGAGGAGATCGTGACCTGGATGGAAGAGCGTTCCGGGAAAACGTGCTGGGTTGGCATCGATGCCCCGATTATTGCGCCGAATCCACCTAAGACCACTAGGCCTGTGGACCGCATGGTGAGCTCACGCTTTGGTCGCTTCCACGCCGGGGTTTATCCGGGGAATCGGGAGCGGTGTGCGCGGCCCATTCGATTAGCCAAAAAATTGGCGGCGAAGGGATTTTCCCCAGATCCGTATCTCCCCTCCCCATGGGGGAGGAGACAACTAGAGATATTCCCCCATCTGGTTCAGGTGGGGCTCTTCGGCCGGAAGAGGATCATTAAATATAAAAA
>JACZQL010000391.1 GCA_022545745.1 Deltaproteobacteria bacterium
TTGGGCTTGGAGAGGCGGAGTTTCATCAAGGGAACCAGGCTCTGACCTCCTGCGAGCAACTTCGCCTCTTGGCCATGGGTGGAAAGGAGCGACAGGGCCTCTTCCAGCGAGGTTGGAGCATAATAATCAAAGGCGCCAGGAATCATGTTGATTGCCTTTTGGCATCTTGAATGAGACGCCAAATTGATTCGGGGGACAGGGGTAATTCCCTTACCTCTACCCCCAGTGGCTTCAAGGCATCCTCCACGGCACTGGCAATGGCTGCCGGGGAGGGGATGGCTGCCCCTTCACCCGCGGCCTTTTGTCCCAAGGCGCTGAACGGAGAGGGGACCGGGTAGTGCTCTAACTCGATCTTCGGTGTCTCCAGCGTGGAGGACTTGCCATAGTCCGTGAGCGTCACGGTCAGGAGCTGGCCGTCCGAGCTATACACAAAACCTTCGCCGAGGGCCACGGAAATCCCATGGGCGGCCGAGCCATAGGCCTGTCCATCCACGACATTGGGGTTGATGATGGTTCCGTTGTCGCTGACGATAACGTAGCGCAGGACCTTTACCTCCCCAGTCGCTTCATCGATCTCTACCACGGCTGCGTGGGCCCCCGCAGAAAAAGAAAACTGGGCACGTACCTTACGCTCCACATCCGGCGTCAAATAAGGTTGTGCATGGGGGTAGGTGTAGTAAAAGGTTGTGTGCAACCCTCCCTCGAAGCCGGGAGGCATCACCGATTGGTTGCTATAGGCCAGTCTTCCCAAGTCGGCAAGGGGAATATTTTTTCCTGGTGAACCAGTCGCAAAAACAATTCCATCCTCTATGGTGAGCTCTTCCGGGGAGGTGGCAAGCACGTTGGCTGCAAGGGTTAAAATCTTTTCCCTGAGTTTCAGTGCGGCCCCCTGGATGGCCCCGATGTCGTAGAGATGGAAGTTGTTCCCGCTGTTTGCCGCTGCGACGCCCCACGGGGCAAGGTCGCTGTCGAAGGGCGTGGTCACGCTTATACGGTCGGGGGAGATTCCGAGGACGTCTGCGGTGACCTGAGCACTGGTGGTTTCATGTGACTGACCGCAGTTGGGTGAGCCCAGAAAGAGGGCGATGGTGCCGTTCTTTTCCAGTTTAATCGTTGCACCGTTCACTCCGCCGGCTCCTGGGACTTGTCTCATTTCCGGAAAGACCGCCATGTCGCGAGCCGCATTTCTACCGCCTGGCTCCACACCGATGACCACACCAATCCCCAAATAGGTTCCTTTTTTTCTTTTCTCTTCTTGCTCCCTTTTGAGGTTGTTGTAATCGATCTTCTCCAGGAGTCGCTTGAGGAGGCCTGGGTAGTCGCCGCTATCATAAATATTTCCATTGGGGGTTTCGTATGGCATTTCAGAAGCTTGAACTAGGTTGACTGAACGGACCTCGATAGGGCTCAAATTCAGTTCTTCGGCGATTTTGTCCATGATCCTCTCCCAGACAAAGCACATGGCTGGCTTGCCAATGCCTCTGTTGGGAATCACGGGACATTTGTTTGTGATCAGGGAGTGACCCTGCATCGAAATGGCCTTCACCTTATAGGTGTTTGTGAGGTTGTTCAGCTTATTCGTGAAGTGGATCGTGAGGGTCCCGACGGATCCGCCAACGTCATCGTACTCTTTGAACCTGAGCCCCAATACCGTCCCGTCCTTTTTGACTGCGGCTTCAACTTCAAACTCCTGTTGGCAGGCATGGCCCGCCGCCATCATGTGCTCGGTTCGGTCTTCGATCCACTTGACCGGACGATGGCTCTTGATGGCCAGGAAACTTGTGAGGACGGCGTAGTTTTTGATCAGGTGAATTTTTTGTCCAAAGCCGCCTCCGATATCCGGAATGATCACGCGGACATCATCCAGCCCAAAGGCCTCCCTGAGGGCGTCGTAAATGTTGTCTGGGACCTGGGCGTTGATCCAAACGGTTAATTTTCTGCTCGCCGCGTCAAAAGAAGCCACACAGGCCAAGGTCTCGAGAGGGGTGGAGCTGTAACGATGAATCTTAAGCCTCTCTTCGACAATCTTGTCAGCTTGTTTGAAGGCACCCTCGATATCACCGTAGGTGAGGGTACCTGTCCAGGCCCTATTGGAACCCAGCTCCTCGAAAATGGGTGGAGATTCGGGTCGTAGGGCATCTGCTGTTTCGATCACGGGAGTAAGGGGCTCATACTCCGCTTCAATCAGCTCAAGGGCGTCTTCGGCCTCGGCACGAGTGCGCGCGGCAATGGCCGCCACAGGCTCGCCAACGTAGCGTACCTTATCGATGGCCCCTGCGTATTCCTGAATGGGCCTCGCCAAGCCGGCTGAATAACGGCCCGGCCTGAACGGTTTTGTTTTTTCCTTCAGTTCTTGAGGCGTAAAAGCGGCGACGACTCCCGGAGCGCGAAGCGCGGCCTCAGCGTTTACCTTGAGGATGCGCGCGTGGGCGTGAGGGCTTCTCAGGATCACCGCGTGGAGCATCCCGGCAAGTCTCACATCATCGGTGAAAAAACCACTCCCCGAGACATGCCGCGGACCCTCTTTACTTCTCGTGGATCGGCCGACATATTTAGCCATTTTTGAGGCTCCTGGCAGCTTCTTTGACCGCCTCCACGATTTGCATGTAACCGGTGCACATACAAAGGTTTCCCGAGAGTCCCTTGCGGATCTCATCATCGGTGGGATCAAGATTGTGTGATAACAAGTAGTAAGCCGCCAAAATCATACCTGGCGTGCAATAGCCGCATTGGAGACCATATTTTTGGACGAAGGCCTCCTGGATGGTGTGGAGTTCGCCGTTTTTTGCCATGCCTTCCACGGTCAAGATCTCTTTTCCGTCCACCTGCACCGCTAAAAGAAGACATGACTTAACGAGTTTGCCATCCACCAGGACCGAACATGCGCCGCACTCACCAATAACGCAGCCAACGTGCGTCCCCGTCAAACCAGCCGTCTCGCGAATGAAGTAAGAAAGAAGAAGGCGGGGTTCCACCTCTTCTTGGTATATTTGTCCGTTGATCTTAATCCGTACTTCACGTTTCATAGGGTCACCACCAAGACCGCTCCTATGTAACAGAGTTAATAGGACCCTTCAACTCATGACCTGCCCGAACCTGATTTGTCTGGCAGACCTCCAAATGACGCTTTAACACGCTCTTCGCTTGACAACAGTCCCTTGC